>NZ_JBALLY010000141.1:5891-17393 GCF_036963045.1 Bacillus sp. JJ864
ACCTAAAATGTAATATATTCCTGTCATATATTAATAATATGACATTTTAATGTTTTTTTATATGGATTTTATGTTAACAACACGAATAATCTCTAAAGATATTTCTGTCATTTCATTAGCTGGTTTATGTAGTATGTATTATGTTGTAACTTTAGGAGATAATTTGTGTAGTTTTCAAATGATAAATTGCATATAAATAGAAAAAAACTTAAGAAAGGAGGTTAGATATTCTGAACCGCCGCCAAAAAGTTGAACAGTCTGCATTATCTAAAATATTAAACTCAATCATTTTCTCAAGTAATGATTTGTACATCTTCTTTGAAAAAAATCCTCGCTTACCCCATAAATTGACTAATAGGGGTCACCATATCATTTCGGGAAAATTGTACGTTTGGACACGATTTGGACACAAATTAACCGATTCCCTGTACGTTAAGGAATCGGTTCTTCATCTTATTGATTTTTTATAGAGTTTTTCTCTCGTAATGGTCTTAAATTATTGAAATTTGTTTTTTGGTTTAAGTTCCATACATAATCACCTGTCAATGTGATATGTTCCCAGCCAAGTGGAGATATATGTTGTAAGTATTCCTCTGGAATATCCACACCTTTTTCACGTAAAGCATCTACTGCACGTGATATATATACCGTATTCCACAATACAATAGCTGAAATAAGAAGTTGCAAACCGCTCGCTCTATGTAATTGGTCCTCATAAGAACGATCACGAATTTCTCCTAATCGATTGAAAAATACCGCTCGAGCAAGAGCATGTTTTGCTTCACCTTTGTTTAACCCAACCTGTACACGTCTTCTAAGTTCAGGACTCTGCAACCATTCTAACGTATATAAAGTTCTTTCAATCCTTCCTATTTCACGCAAAGTTACAGATAAGCTATTCTGCCTTGGATAGGCCGCAAGCTTTTTGAGAATAAGAGAAGCTGTGACGGTTCCATTACGAACAGAGCTAGTTAATCGTAATAAGTCATCCCAATTTTCTCTTATTTTCTTTGTATGAATTGTTCCACCAATCATGAAT
Source organism: Bacillus sp. JJ864 (assembly GCF_036963045.1). NCBI lineage: Bacteria > Bacillati > Bacillota > Bacilli > Caryophanales > Bacillaceae > Bacillus > Bacillus sp. JJ864. The sequence continues at coordinate 6,931 of NZ_JBALLY010000141.1, forward strand.
TCTAGATGTGGATGATTTACGGGCTTTTCAAAAGTATAAATTTTATTTTTACTAAACGTTTTAATTCTAGGAGCAAATCGAAATCCTAACATATGACACATGGCAAAAACATGATCTACAAAGCCTGCTGCATCCGTATAATGTTCTTCAATTTTCAAATCTGTTTCATGATACAGAAGGCCATCAATAATATGTGGTGCTTCTTCTGAAGAACTAATAACTTGTACATAAAATGGGGCGTATTGATCTGAGATATGTGTATAAAAACTTAATCCTGGATCCCTACCATGTTTTGCAGTTACTTGTGCTAACGGACTAGACTGACCGCCGGCTCTAAAGAATTGTCCGTCAGAAGATGAAGTCGAGCCATCTCCCCAATAAGAAGAGAACGGGTATTTATGCTGAAAATCAGTGATTGCTCCAAGGGATTTAGAGTAATTTTCATCCCTTATATACCAATCCGATATCCAAGCTAATTGTGTATAAGATATATTTGGACAAGCATCTGCCATTTTAGAGAGACCTAGATTAATACCATCAGCCAAAATAGCTGCGAATAATACGGATTTATCCTTCGGCTCAGTTTGAGTATGAAGATGAACAAAATGTTTGCTAAAATGTGTCCAGCTATCTACTTCTACTAATAATTCTGTTAATTTAATACGCGGTAATACACTATAAATAAGTCTAGTTAGATCTTCGACCTCATCTGGAATCATTTTCTTTAAAGATGCAATTTGTATTTTATCTGCATAGATTTCAACATCTGGCAATAATTGATTTTGAATTAAATGATTTACCTTAGAGAGTTGTTCTTCCATTGACTTAAATCGTTCCTGTAAATATTGATCGATATTTGTTGAAATTGTTAAGGGAACTTGTTTTTTATTCTTCAATTCATTCCATTTTTCTTGTGGTAATAGATACTCTTCAAAATCCTTATATTGTTTACTTCCTACAACCCACATATCCCCGGCACGAAGGTGATTACATAATTCCGAAAAGACACCGAACTCATAGTAATGACGATCAATACCATTATCTTTCATCACATGCTTGAACCATTTCGACTTAAGGAAATCCATTGGGGCTGTTTCAGGAATTTTTCTTTTTCCTGTTTGGTTTATTTCTTTTAACATCTCTAAAGCCTGAAATAGAGTATCACTTGCCTTAGATGCCTTAAATACATAAGTTCTTAATAATCTGGGTGCAAACTTCCGAAAATGGCCATAGTGATTATCTAGTAGTTCTAAATAATCAAATTCTGCTGGTCTAGCTAATTCTTCCGCTTGTTGTACTGATTGTACAAATTGTTCCCATGAAATAATAGATTGTAAAGATTCAAAAGGATCTTGTTCTAATTCTTTTGCTTCAATTAAAGCTTTTCCAACTTTTGCGTATAAACGAACCTTTTCATTAATCGCTTTCCCGTCTTTTTGAAAGTGGTCCTTATGTTTCTTTTCTCCACGATTAAACATTCTCCCCATTAGCTTCTCAAGCATCTCTATTCCTTGATCTGTTAAAAAAGCATAAATATGAATGAGAAAGGCCATAAGAGTTGCGTGTCGTTTGAGTTCATGAAATCTGGATAAATGTTGATTGGAATAACGTGATCCTTCACGAGCCATCTGTAGCAATCTATTTTGATGTACTTCTCTTCCATTATCTAAAGGTAAATTTAATTTTTGAATAAACTCTATTCGATCCATAATCTTATGAAAATTTTTAACCGAAATGACACCGGGAGGTTGTCGAAGCCATGATATATATGAATATTTATATCCCTTTCCTACGCTTAATATCCTATCGAGTTGTTTACATTGAGAAGGAGTAAGGCCCTTTGTTAATTGTTTAAAAATCTTTCTATGTGCTCGTTCACGCACAGCCCATGCTAAATGTTCAATTGCATATATGGCTGGTAGAATAATTTTTCTTTTCCTCATTTCTATAATAAGAGCCTCTACTAAAAGATGTCCTTTATCTGTTTTCATTGCCATAGGTAAAAGCCAACGTGCTAATTCCCGATATTCTTTTACAGTAAATGTTCGAAATCCAAATGTACTTCTAATTTTAATAAGATGTTCACGACGAGTTGTATCACGATCACGTGCATAATTTTGTATAGCAGAAGGTGAAATTCCTAATTGTTTAGCAATCGTATGTACAATAAAATCTGGAACTTTTTCATTTGCAGATAAGGGTCGTCCAGGAAAACGTAGATAAGCAATTTGTATTGCAAATCCTAATCTATTAGCGGCTCCACGCTGTTTATTTATAACCTTTAATTCTTCATCAGATATTGTGTAATAACGCAATATCTCTCGTTGATCCATGTATTCAGGAATTTCATAAAAATACGCCCTTTGTGATGAAGTGAGAAGCTCCCTTGTTACCATATTATTTCCCCCTATTTATTTAAATATCGATAAACCGTAGTACGAGAGACCCCTAGCATTTGAGCTACATCTTTAATAGGAGTTTTATTCGCAACAAGGGTTTGTATCATATCGATTTCCGTGTCTTTTAGTTTCTCTGGTCTGCCACCAAATCGCCCTCTTGCTCGTGCAGCAACCCTGCCAGCTTCCGTTCGTTCACGAATCAAGTTACGTTCAAATTCTGCAAAAGAAGCAAATAAATGAAACATAAGTTGACCAGTAGCACTTGAACGATCCATTGTAATATTTTCATGAACACTATAAAAACTAATCCCTCGTTCATTCAATTCATTCACAATCTGAATAAGGTGGCGCATAGTACGACCTAAGCGATCTAACCGCCAAACTACCAAAGAATCACCAGGGCGTACATATTGAAGCGCTTCCTCCAAACCTGGTCTTTTATCTTTAACTCCACTCAATTTATCTTTAAATATCTTATCGCATCCATAAGCTTTCAAAGCATCAATTTGCAAATCTAAATTTTGATCAATTGTAGATACTCGAACATATCCAATCTTCATTTCTTTTTCTCTCCTCTTGTTCAATAACTTAATTCTATACATTTATCTGAACATAGATAAGTTTACAAGGTTTTTGAACATGAAAAAAGGAGAAATCCTATAATTTTTTGTTCCATATTAACGTGTACAGAAACATACAATTTTCTGTACACAGAAAAAGAAAATACGGTCTGATAAATCCATTGGAGAATTTAATGTTATAGGACATTTTATGATTGATTTATATTGACTGTATATTCTACAAAAAATTAAAGGATAAAGTTATTTTTTGGTAAATAAATATACATATTGAAACAAATAAAAAAATGGAGGGCTTTTTATGAAAAAAACTGTATGTTCAACTTTGGCAGTATTCATATTATCATTGTCTACCATAGTTCCAGTAAACGCAGAAAGTAACAATGTATCAAGTGAATTCTCAGGTGGAGGATTCTATGATAGTAAAACTAATACACCTCCACATGAATTCTCAAAAACTGATGTCTCTTCCTTAGGATCAGCACCTAGTTGTTCACAAACTTTTTATCATAGTGTTTCAACTGTACCTATGCAAGTAGCTAACGCCGGAGGTGATTATAGATCCTTAATGTGGGGATTTAATTTAACTTCTACAGCTAAAGCAACACTTGGTCCAACTGTCACAGTTTCCATGCCTACCGCATCAGTAAATGAACGACCAATAAATCCTCCTTACCAACCTCATACACAGTCTGTTGCATATAACTTTCATGGTAGTTTGAAGAATTATAGTTATATGGGTGGCAGTTATACCCTGAAAAAAGGTGATATAGTTAATCTTAATTGGTTAGTAACTAAAAATTCAGATCCTACGAAAGGAGCTTATAGATACATTAGATGTCAAGTAAATTAATTAGGTGGAAAATTGAAGATATAACCTTTAAAACTCTTAGAGAATCAGAAGTATGGGCAGATTCTATTGCAAACGAAATATATGGGGAAACAATTAATGGGTATATAACTCCTGATTATAAGATAGCCTATGCTCTTGCGTTTTTCTTAGCCTCAACTTCTCATTTCATAGTCCATACAGAAAAGGAAGCTATAAAAGACTCTTTTATTTATAAAGTTTGGGTAACTGTTGTAACTAATAAAGAATAAATAAGGATAGAAAAAAGAGCCAATTTTACAATGGCTCTTTTTATTTTTAAATCCTATTTTAATTACTTGGAATTCAACATCAATAACCGATTCCTTAACGTACAAGGAATCGGTTGATTTGTGTCCAAATTGTGTCCAAACGTACAATTTTCCCGAAATGATATGGTGACCCCTACAGGAGAAAAAACATTAGGAATTAACCCAAACACAAGCGTAATAATTAATAAATATGACAAATATTTTTTCATCGAACCCCTCCTTGATTTATTGTTCATTATTTTATTCATATATAAACATTAATGGAATTAATTGGAAGCGTCAAGATAATTATGATATTATTCCAGTGATTTTATCGTATCTCCATCAATCTACAAAAATAAACAAACTCAAAACAATAAAACCAAGTAATTTGTACGGAATCTTCGTTCTAGAAGCTGCATAAAATCTTAAGTTGATGGGTATGTATGGTAGCTCTGGATGGAGATACAGTAGGATGCAAATTAATGTTGTTTTTCATTGTACACCCCATTTAACCCCAACTTATTACAGAATCTTTTACTTAGTAAAGAATAAAATTTCTTTTCCAAAATAAATCAAAACCAATATATTACTATGTATATACAAAAGCATGGCATAAGATTGCCATGCTTTTCCTTCCATTAAAATACTTCTCTTACATTATTATTTTCCTAGTATAATAACGCAAGACTTTATTAATTTCGTGATACTGTTCTTTTTTATACTAGTTTTCAACAATACAAACAATTCCCGTTATCCAGTAGCGAACTTTTTTCCCTTTGGACAAATCCCCTACATCACCCGCTTAAACATCTTCTCCAGTTCATAAGTCGAATGATGCACAAGTATAGGTCTACCATGCGGACATGTATATGGATTTGTTGTTGTTCGCAATTCTTCTAGTAAGGCAAAGATTTGATCATTCGTTAAATATTGATTTGCTTTAATCGATGCTTTACAGCTCATCATAATAGCCGCTTCTTCGCGCAGTTTTTTAATATCGACTTTTTTCAATTTCAATACTTGCTGCATCATTTCATCGATAATTTCCATCTCTTGTCCTTTTGGGAACCATGTTGGATGTGAGCGGACAATGAACGATTGGTGACCGAATTGTTCTAGGAAGATTCCTACTTTTTTCAGTTGTTCTAGTTGTTCTTCGACGCGTAAAAATTCATTAAGCGATAAATCAATTCGGTACGGTACAAGTAATTCTTGTACCTCTGGTGCCACTTGTCCTACTTTATCACGGAAATATTCATAGTTAATGCGTTCCTGAGCTGCATGCTGGTCAATCATATATAACCCTTTATCATTTTGGGCGAAAATATATGTTCCGTGCATTTGTCCAATTGGATACAACGGTGGTAAAGCGTTTCCGTTCATTTCGATTTCTTGCATTTCTTCAAGTTCTTCTAATTCAAAATCTTCCTCATGAACTTCCCAATCATTCTCTTGTGAAAGTGGTTCTTCTACGATTGGCTTAGACGGTTGCCAATTGTTTTCTTCTTTTACAAGAGACTCTGGCGGCTGCCATTCTTGTTTTGGCGGATTCCAAAGCAGTGGTGGTGACTTCGGTTTTTCTTCTTGTTCATCCATTCCACTTGGCAGTACGATAGTTGGCAGCTCTTTCGGTTTCGCGTGCTCAAACTGAAACTGTTCTTGGACGCTTTCATCTTTTTCTTTTTTCTTTGTTGTAGAGCTGGCATCAGGAATGAGTTGAATCTTTTTAAATGCAGCTTGTAATGCTTTTTCAATAAGCTGCAATAGCTCCTGTTCTTTACTAAAGCGAACCTCTAGTTTTGCTGGATGAACGTTCACATCAACTAGCATCGGATCCATTTCAATTGATAAGAAACCAATTGGATAACGTCCAACAGGCAACAACGTATGATAGCCTTGTTGCACTGCCTTCATTAAGACAAAATTCCGAACGTAACGACCATTTACAATCGTTGACATATAGTTACGGGATGCACGCGTTACTTCTGGCAACGTCACATAACCCCGAATCGTAAAGTCTAGCGATTCTGCTTCAATTGGAATTAATTTTTTCGCAACTTGAATGCCGTAAATTGCCGCAAGAACTTGTCTTACATCACCATTTCCTGATGTATGAAGCAGTTTCTTCTCATTATGAAACAAGCGTAAAGAGACTTCTGGATGTGACAGTGCAATGCGATATACAATATCGGTAATATTCCCAAGCTCTGTATGAATCGTTTTCATATATTTTAAGCGCGCTGGTGTATTAAAAAACAGGTTTTGAACCGTAATATCTGTCCCTTTACGGCTCGCTGTTTTTTCTTGTTTTAAAATCCCCCCGCCTTTAATGACAAGGTGTGTTCCCGGTGCATCCCCTGTACTTGTGATTAACTCTAATTCACTAACAGATGCGATACTCGGTAATGCTTCGCCGCGAAAGCCGAGCGTTCGAATACGAAACAAATCATTTTCATCTTTAATTTTACTTGTTGCATGTCTCTCAAAAGCGACGATACAATCTTCCTCAGCAATGCCATCTCCATTATCGATAATGCGAATTTTCGATAATCCAGCTTCTTCTAAGTGGATTTCAATAGATGTACTATTCGCATCGATGGAATTTTCGACAAGTTCTTTTACAACCGAAGCAGGGCGTTCTACTACTTCCCCTGCCGCAATTAAGTTAGAAAGCTGATCATCGAGTTTGCGAATTTTCCCCATCTACTTACTCATCCTTTCTTCAACTTTTTCTGTAAACGGTACAGTTCATTTAACGCTTCTAACGGTGTCATATCAAGTAAGTCCATTTTTTTAATTTGCGTTAATACTGCTGTTTCTTTTGAATCAAGTACAGGCTTGTCTTCTTTTTTCACTTGTTGTTCTGCTGCAAAGAAGGATAGCTGTGATTCTTCTTCCACTTCTTCTTGCGGCAATACTTCTTCTTTTACAACCACAGGTTCTTGCACGATTTCTTCTAAAACTTTGACTTCCGTTCGTTTCGGAATAATAATTTCCTCTTGGCCTTCAAGCTGCGCTAATACTTCTTTAGCACGAGCAATTAAGCTATCTGGAAGCTCTGCAAGCTGAGCAACATGAATACCATAGCTCTTATCTGCCGCTCCTTCTTGAATTTTATGCAAGAAGACAACTTTTCCGTTTTCTTCAATTGCGGAAACATGTACATTTTTTAGATGATCTAAACTTTCTTCTAGAACTGTTAATTCATGATAATGTGTTGAAAATAACGTTTTCGCACCAATTTGATCATGAATATGCTCGATAATTGCTTGCGCTAATGCCATACCGTCATACGTAGATGTACCACGGCCAATTTCATCAAATAAAATTAAACTTCTTTCCGATGCATTCGCAATTGCATTTTTGGCTTCTAACATCTCAACCATAAACGTACTTTGGCCTGATATTAAATCATCTGCTGCCCCAATTCTCGTAAAGATTTGGTCAAACACAGGAAGTACAGCCTCTGCCGCTGGTACAAAACAACCGATTTGCGACATAACGGTAATCAGTGCTAATTGACGCATATACGTACTTTTACCGGACATATTTGGACCAGTAATCAAAAAGACGTCCATATTTTCAGGCATGATACAATCATTCGGAACATACAATTTGCCGTTTAACACTTTTTCAACGACCGGATGACGGCCATCTTTAATAAAAATTTCTCGTTTACTCGTTAATGTTGGTTTTACAAATTGTTCTTCTTCACTTACAGTTGCAAAACTTTGCAGAACATCTAGTTCACTAATAATTTTTGCTAATTGCTGCAATTTCGGAATAAATACTTTCACTTCTTCGCGAAGAACTGTGAATAAATCATATTCTAACTGAACGATTTTTTCTTCTGCTTCTAAAATTAATGTCTCTTTTTCTTTTAGCTCATCTGTAATAAAGCGTTCTGCATTCGCAAGTGTTTGTTTCCGCTCATAACGTCCTTCTTGAAGTGCAGATAGATTTGCTTTTGTGACTTCAATATAGTAACCAAAAATACGATTATAACCAATCTTTAATGATTTAATTCCCGTTATATCGCGCTCGCGTTTTTCAAGCTCCGCAATCCACGTTTTCCCGTTTTTGCTTACATAGCGATATTGATCTAATTTCTCACTATAACCATCTTTAATAATGTCACCATCTTTTATCGAAAGCGGCGGGTTTTCTTGAATACTTTTCTCTAGTAACGCCGTTAAACCTTCACATGGATCAGCGCCTTGAATTAACGTTGCAGCATACGCATTATCTAACAGACTAACCGCTTCTAAAATAGCAGGTACTTGCAGTAAGGAACGTTTTAATTGCAGTAAATCGCGCGCATTGACACTACCATATGAAACTTTTCCTGCTAAGCGCTCTAAGTCGTATACTTCTTTTAGTTTTTCTTTCAAATCTTCACGGAAGAAATAATCATTAACAAACGTTTCAACCATCTCTAAACGTTCTTCAATTTTTTCTTTTTGAATGAGCGGACGTTCCATCCACTGCTTTAACATTCGTCCACCCATCGCTGTTTTCGTTTTATCTAACAGCCATAATAATGAACCTGTTTTTTCTTTTGTTCGAATGGTTTCTGTTAGTTCTAGATTCCGTTTAGAATGAACATCAATCTTCATAAAATGATTTGTATAATAAATTTCAACAGGTTGCAGATGATCTAGAGAACGTTTTTGTGTTCGTAAGACATAGTAAAATAAACGTCCAACTGCTGCAAGTAGTTTTGATTGCGTCACATTTTGAACGAGATGCATAAGACTCTCTGGAATTTTTGTTTCTTCCTCATATGAAACTGTCATTTTTAATGTTGCTAACAGCTTATCCAATTCTTCCTTAGAGAACGTAGAAGATACGACAATTTCTTTCGCACCCGTTGCATATACTTCTAGTAATACATCTTCAAGTGTTCCTGTTAATAATGTTACTGTATTTTGACCTGTTGTTAAGTCATTACAAGCTAATGCATAGGAACCATCTTCAAACTGTTCTAGTGCTGCAAGGAAGTTATTTTCCTTTTCATCTATCGTACGACCTTCCATCATCGTCCCTGGTGTAATTAATTGAACAACTTCACGGCGTACCACACCTTTTGCTGTTTTTGGATCTTCAACCTGTTCACAAATTGCTACTTTATATCCTTTTTCAATCAATTGTTCAATGTAGTTTTTTGCAGCGTGATATGGTACACCACACATCGGAATCCGTTCGCTTCCGCCCCCATCACGACTCGTCAATGTAATTTCAAGTTCATGTGCTGCTTTTACAGCATCCTCAAAAAACATTTCATAAAAATCACCTAATCTAAAAAATAAAAAGGCATCTTGATAATCTGCCTTGATCTTTAAATATTGCTGCATCATCGGCGTGTACTGTGCCATTTTGCTCCTCCATACATCTCTCTTTTTCACTTTAAAAATATATTATAACACAATTATACACGAATGATTTTGATCCATCATCTGAAACATATACAAAAAGCTAGGAAGAGGATCTCCCTAGCTTCACCTTACTCTTCTTCAGCTTCTACAATAAAGTTCGGATCAAGTTCTTCAAACTCATCATCATCCACTTCAAATTCCTGATCATCTTCTTGACATCCATCTGGATTTACACTTACACAAATTTTTGTTTCTCCAACTACCTCTGTGACAAATTCACGTTCTACTGTAACAACCATTTTATTTCCGTTCGGTGAAATCACAGCTTCTAAACAATTTGGATGTTGAACAACACGTGCAATGATTTCAATATCTTCACCAGAAAAATTTGTATCACGGTAACCAACTTTCACATCATCAGTGTAATGCACACGCTCTGTTACAACTTCAGTTTTCGTGTTTTCATCATGTGAGTACCATGTGTTAATGTCATAGTATCCTTCGATTTCTACATACTTTCCATTCCTTTTTGCTTCATATGCATGGTTAATAACCCAGCACCCTAGAATACTTGTTGGCGTATGATTCGGTGCAACAGTGTGAGTTGTTTTCATATACTTACGCCCTTTTCCCACAACTGCTTTCGTAATAATCTCTCTAAATTCGGACATACGAAACCCTCCTCAATGTATATTCCATTCATTATATGCGGGATAAATGCGGAATGTGTTATTCTTTTTGAAAAGCTATTATATACCGTTCATTTTGTAATGAATACTCCCCCACTTAACAAAGCTTGAAGTGGGGGTTCCTAACGTTTCGACCTAACGGACGATTAACGTCAGTGGAGTTAACACACTAGCGAGTTGTTTCACGCCTAACCCCTCTATCCCGTTTGTCCATGCATTCGGGACTACTTTTCGTAAAATATTAGCCGCAGCGTTTACATCTGCGTTGATTCCGATTCCTTTTGCAGAACGATACATACC
>NZ_JBALLY010000142.1:0-22055 GCF_036963045.1 Bacillus sp. JJ864
AAGTGTAATATTACACTTTAATTGGAGGGGGAGGATAAATTGAAAAGCAGTAAAATAATAATTTCTGTAGTAATATACACAAGCTTACTAACGGTCTCTATACATACATATACAAAACAGCAAGCTCAACCTGTCATAGCGGATGCCGGACGGTTACTTCCGACAAAAGTTAAACGAATCGAAAGCGTTGAAGATGAAAAGAAATTACAACGAATGGTTCAGGGCACAAATACTTCAAATGAAAAGCTCTCTATTGCGGGATGCAGCATACGCAAGGTGGCCATACATATTATCCAAGTGGCACTGTTTTGGATATGAAAAGTTACAATAAAATATTGGAGTTCAATCCAAAGCAAAAAAGAATAAGAGTGCAAAGCGGTGCAACATGGAATGATATTCAAAAGGTGATTAATCCATATGGTCTTGCGATCCAAGTGATGCAATCGCAAAATATCTTTACGATAGGCGGTTCTTTAAGTGCAAATGTACATGGACGAGATATTCGGCATGATGCACTTATAGATACAGTTGATTCATTTCGGTTATTAATGGCAGACGGTAACATGAAAAATGTCAGTAGAAATGAAAATGCAGAGTTATTCTCTCTAGTAATAGGTGGATATGGTTTATTCGGGGTTATTTTAGATGTAACATTAACATTAACGGAAGATGAACTATATCAAATACGCACCAAGACGTTAGACTATCGTGAATATACTTCCTATTTTAAGAAGCATGTGGAAGGTGATGAAGGTGTGCGTATGCATTTAGCACGTATTTCTGTTGCACCAGATTCATTTTTACGTGAGATGTACGTGACAAATTATGTTCTCGCTACGGATCAAGAAAAGCGAGAGCGATATAGTACCTTAAAAGAAGAAACAAATGTTGCCCTGCCAAAGTTTTTTCTTGGGTTATCTAGATACAGTGACTGGGGAAAAACAATGTTTTGGAATACTCAAAAGAAATATTTTGAACATACGGATGGATCCTATGAAACTCGTAATAACGTCATGAGATCAGATAGTGCATTCATGGAATATGAAAATCCGAATCGTACAGAAATTTTACAAGAGTACTTTATTCCAGTTGATAACTTTTCTACCTATATAGATGATAGTGGATTTTTTAACGATTGGAACGATTTTTTATGTCGCTTCTATTCTATATATGATAAGTTGTATCGTACTTTGCCGAACAAACAACGAAACGACATATAACCGATAACATTTGCTTTCGGTTATATGTCGTTTATCATGGTTTAATTCACATTTAAGTGCTGTAAAAACAGCGTAGCTGATACGTAGCGCTTCGCTAATCTTTGTACATAAGCAGTATGAACTGATAACGTTGCAATAACAATTGCATTTCGAATGGCTTCGCGTTGTTCCTTGTTTATATGCTCAATTTCAGCCGCCAACTCATCGGCTTTTTCTTTAATTGTTTGTTCAATAGTATACATCGTATTATGCGAATTTAATTGAACGAAACCTTGTTGATTTAATTGTTCAAATAGAGAAGAGTAACAAACATATAATTGAATAGGATTAATTAAATCATCAGTGCGATCTGCAGGATCATTAACAATAAGCTTTAGTAACTTTCGAATGGATTCAAAATCGAGCGCTGTTTTTAAATCTTCTACAATAAATAATAAGGCCGCTTGTTCAATTGAATATTTTTTTCCCTTTTGCGGAGAGCCAATCATTTCTTTTATATCACGTTTCACCCAATTTTGAAGTGCTGTAATAGAAAAGTTAGTATTTTCAATTTGATTCCCTAGAGCTACAATTTCGTTTAATGAGAATCCAATATCCGTTTCTTCGATTTTAATCAGTTTTTCAAAAATAGGTGCTAATGCAGTTGTAATAATGGCTGTAAAACTTTGACCGCTTTCAATATCTTCTTTATGTGACTTTGCCCAGGCTTCTTGTAAAATTGCAAGAGGCTTTTTTGTATTCCATCCTCTAAGAGAAAGAAGGAGCATCCCCATTTCGCTTCGTGTGAGATGAAATGTTTCCATCTTTTCACCTCCAATAATATAAAGGTTCTTATGAACTTATATTATGCATTGTTCTATATAAAGTCAATTTTATTTTCACGATTGGTCTTGTAGTTAATCAAGTTAATAATTTTAATAAATAACTCTTGATTATTCTTAGAAAAGTTCATATAATAAGTTCATAAGAACTTTTTAATTAACTTTAAAAATCATCTATCTTTTTCATAAATTAAGAGAAGGGTAGATATTATATACATTTATAGAAGAAGGGGAATGAATAGTAAATGTTAAAAAAAATGGTTACAATATTGACAGCATTTATGTTTGTCTTTGCTGCTAGTAGTTTCGTTTCAGTAGATAGTGCTTACGCAAAAAGCTACAAATCTGGTAAAAAATCATATAGTCCAAGTTCAAGTCAAACACAAAAATCAAAAGTAGATTTGAATAAAAAAGATTCTAATGTAAATGCAAATAAAACAACAGATTCAAAAACAAAAGCAACAAATACGGCACCAAAAAGTAATAAAGGAAGCTTTATGAAAGGTCTTTTACTTGGTGGTCTTGGTGGTTTATTAATGGGAAGCTTATTTGCTAACATGGGAGCTCTTGGCTCTGTATTAGCATTTATGGTGAATATGCTAGTAATGGCTGGTATTATTATGCTAGCAGTTCGCGCATTCAAATATTTTAAAAACCAACGTAAGAAACAGGTGGAAGAAGCAGCATGGAAACGATAAAAATATCTGAACAAGAGCTGATTAACGCACTTTGTGTATATATTGCAGAAAAACGTCAAGTTGCCCCGGAACAAGTGTCGGTGGAACTGATGTACGATGACGATTATGGTTTCTCAGCTGAAGTAGAAGTAAACGGTCGTCAACAAATTTTAATTCAAGCAAATTTAATTGAGGCACTTCGCTTATGGCTTGATATGGAATATAACATTAATCCATTTGCGGCAAGATTACAGCTTGAATTACATGATGAAGAAGGTATTATCGCGTTTGCGAATTTAAATAACTCTTATGAGTAATATAAAATAGCTGTTGAGATGAACGATCTCGGCAGCTATTTTTTGTTTGTAAAAGAATATATATGTTTAGAAATCAAAAGGAATTTTCATAAAGGTGTTTTATTGTTATCTATAGACTGAATGAAATGATCTACTATTTTATTAAAACTGTCCGCTTCTTCTAAAAATGGACAATGACAGCTATTTTCAAAAATGATAAGCTGAGAGTTTTGAAGATGCTTGTGTAAATGTTCGCCTGCTGCAACAGAAATGAGCTTTTCTTCTCTGCCGAAACAAAGTAAAGTAGGGATCGTAATTTGAGTTAGGAAGCCTCGATAATCCACGACAGACTGGTCGAACAAAATAGCACTTGCGATAGACTCTGGGATCGTTGTCACTTCTTTTAATATCCACTCAAAATCATCTTCAGAAAGAGGATTTTTGAACATTAATGATATAAATTCTTTCAAGAAGTTAACTCGATTCATTTGCATTTCTCGCATAATATGAATAAGGGCTGGAAGATCAAAAGCCCCAATTGGAAAATCAGTCCATTTGAAATCAGAAGCTAGTTCATCTACGATAACAGAGGCTTTCACATTGCTTTCTCCAAATTGTTTTAAATATTCCCAAACAACAAATGCTCCCATAGACCAGCCAACTAAAACAACGTTCTCAAGAGATAATTTTTCGATAAATGCCTGTAGATCTCGAGCATAGTTTGCAATTGTATGCCCGGATTGAACGTGTGAAGAACGGCCATGGCTTCGTAAATCTAGTGAAATCGTGCGGTAATTTTCACTAAAATACGGTAGTTGTTTATGAAAAAAGCGACTGCTCATCCAAACTCCATGTACGAATATGATTGGGGTTCCTTTTCCTTGATCTTCAAAATATATATTCACATCATTATCAAGTTTTAAATAAGGCATGTACGTAAGCCTCCTTTTCACAGAAAAAATAAGTTTATATATTCGAAAATATGCTTTATTTTAGCTATGTATTCAAAGCTTCTTATATAAATCTGAAAATCCTCTTTTGTATTGGGTTATTTAAATAGAAAAATTTTATACATCAGTACAGAAATCTCTACTTTTTGCGTAAAACCAAAAGAAACTTTGATTATTTCTAAAAAAATTCGCCTAAAATATTGTCATATCTTGCCCTTTAAGATATCCTTTTGTAGAGAGGTGAAATCATGGAAAAAGTACTTATTTTCGGGCATAAAAACCCAGATACAGATGCAATTTGTTCTGCAATTGCATATGCAGAGTTAAAGAAAGAATTAGGAATGGATGCTGAGCCTGTTCGTTTAGGTGAAATCAGCGGAGAAACACAATTTGCTTTAGATCATTTTAAAGTAGAAGGACCACGATTTGTTGAGACAGTGGCAAACGAAGTGGACAATGTTATTTTAGTTGATCATAACGAACGTCAACAAAGTGCGAATGATATCGAGTCTGTTCGTGTATTAGAAGTAATCGATCATCATCGTATTGCTAACTTTGAAACGAGCGATCCTTTATATTACCGTTGTGAGCCTGTTGGTTGTACAGCTACAATTTTAAATAAAATGTACAAAGAAAACGGCGTTGCAGTTCGTAAAGAAGTTGCGGGATTAATGTTATCTGCAATCATTTCTGATTCTTTACTATTTAAATCTCCAACTTGCACAGATCAAGACGTAGCAGCAGCTCGTGAATTAGCGGAAATCGCTGGTGTAGATGCGGAAAACTACGGCTTAGAAATGTTAAAAGCTGGTGCAGACTTAAGCGGTAAAACAATGGAGCAATTAATTTCTCTTGATGCAAAAGAGTTCCAAATGGGCACTGCAAAAGTTGAAATCGCACAAGTAAACGCTGTTGATACAAATGACGTTCTTGTACACCAAGCAGAATTAGAAAAAGTAATTTCTGCAGTAGTTGAAGAAAAAGGTTTAGACCTATTCTTATTCGTTGTAACAGATATTTTAACAAACGACTCTGTTGGCCTTGCAATTGGTAAAGCAGCACAAGTTGTTGAGAAAGCATACAACGTAACGTTAGAAAACAACACAGCTACTTTAAAAGGTGTTGTTTCACGTAAAAAACAAATCGTTCCTGTATTAACAGAAACATTCCAAACTCTATAAGAGAAGCTTTGGATGAAAAGGAAAGAACAAGCAGATATACAGTCTACTTGTTCTTTTTTTGTTTTTAGGAAGTATGAAACTTCGGATATTAAGGCCTGTTATTTTAATGTTTCATATAGGAAAGATCGAAATTGAATAGGAAGAAAAGAAAAACCTGATATTTTTATCTGTGAATGGAAAATGCTATGATTTTATTGCTAACTATTTTGTCATGTCTTAAAAGTAATAATGAAAAAATGAAGCAGATTATATAGGATTGAAAGAGAAAAGAGGTAAGAAGGTAACAATGAAAAGACTATGCATAATTCCATGTGGGAAAAAGAAAATTTGGGATAAGTGCCCTGATATGGGGCCGACAGAAGCGAGAGAGGTGTACATTAGTCCATTCGGAAAAGCGTGCCAAGCGTATGCTTCTCAATTTTTTACACACTGGGTTATTTTATCCGCAAAGCATGGATTTTTACTGCCAACTGATATAGTGGAAGAAAACTATGATCTTGCTTTTAATTCGAAAAGTAGTGAGATTATTAGTATAGAACAACTAAAAAAACAGATGATGGAGAAAGACTTACTAGACTTTGATGAAATTGTTCTGCTTGCAGGCAAGAAGCATAAAAAAGTAGTGACAAAGTTATATCCGGAAGAGAGCATTTCTTATCCATTAGAAGGCTGTAAAGGAATTGGATATATGTTGCAGAGGCTGAAGAAGGCAGTTGAAAATCATACCGAGATTCAGTAAAAGGTAAAAGAATTTGATTTACGAGGAAGATTAATAATTAGTTATTGAAAAACAAAGGGGCATTGGGGATACCCCTTTGTTTTAAAGAGAGTTTTCATTAAGATCAAACTATATAAATCCATATTAATGTTCCAATACATATGTCACTGCTTTACAAAATACAATATGCCCGCTACTGGATTGCTCCTTTTGTTTAAAACATGGCATGTGGTAGAAAAAGGTCCTGACCGCTCCTATGCACGGTCAGTCGCTCGCGCTCTCCCATAAAAAGAAGAGCGGTTTTATATTTTATATATATATAAATGTTAGTTATAGTTTATTACTTGCTCCATAAGGTTTCTTATCTCTTTGACTGGTGGTTTTTTGTCGTATATATCAATATATGAAAAATTGTAATTTAAATTTCTAACAAAACCTTTTCCGATTTTTTCCTTTAGGAAAGGAAATACTTGTCCGGTGTAGTCTTCAAGAGATTTACAATAATATTTTTCATCTAAATAAATGCTATATTTACATGTTAGCTCTACTAGTGGGTTACCTTCAGAATTATATACATCTTTAGAGTCAAAAATGTCTATTAGTGCAAATCTATCATTAAGATAAACTTTTTTCTTCTTTTCAGGCTTATTAGAAAGAATAAAAGCGATACCTATTGCGTTAATCAATATATTGCCTCCTATAATTATAAAGTGAAACTTTAATTAGCCTTCACCAATCGGACTTTTACGGGCAGCACTTCTCCCAACTAATTTCTTTGCCTTTGCTGAATTTTAAGGTGGGGGGCTAACTGCCTATAAATGTGGTATAAAGAAAGATACTAATAAAATATATCGATATATGTTAAATGTAAAGGGGTAAGGTGGATTTTGAGAAGAATCTGTTAATTTTGTTGGAGAAGTAGAGAGGACAATGACTTTTAACTAATGATATAATGCTAATAGATGAAAGACTAAGAAAAGCAGGTGAATCTTTTTTGTTTACAAAAGCACAAGAACTTTTAGCTTCCTATTTTGGCTACTCGTCATTCCGTAGAGGGCAGGATGAAACAATTAAAAATATATTGGATGGAAAAGATACCGTTTGTATTATGCCAACAGGCGGCGGGAAATCTTTATGTTATCAAATTCCAGCATTAGTGTTAGAGGGAACAACATTAGTTATTTCTCCACTTATTTCTTTGATGAAAGATCAGGTTGATACCTTAACTCAAAATGGTATTCCGGCAACATATATTAACAGTTCTATTTCAATTACGGAAGCAAATCAGCGCATACAACTAGCGAAACAGGGGCATTATAAATTGTTATATATTGCACCAGAGCGCCTGGATTCAATTGATTTTATTGATCAACTTATTGATATGAAGATCCCATTAATTGCAATTGATGAAGCACACTGTATTTCACAATGGGGACATGATTTTCGTCCGAGTTATTTACATATTCATCGTGTACTTGATTATCTACCATTTCAGCCAATCGTACTTGCATTGACAGCAACAGCAACACCCCAAGTACGACAAGATATTTGCAGCACTTTAGGAATAGCAGAACAGAATACAATTATGACGACTTTTGAACGAGAAAATTTATCGTTTTCCGTTGTAAAGGGACAGGACCGTGATGCCTTTTTATCAGGATATATTCGTCAGAACAAAAAAGAAGCGGGAATTATTTATGCAGCGACGCGTAAAGTTGTTGATGGGCTGTATGAAAAATTAAATAAAGAAGACGTTTCTGTCGCGCGTTATCATGCTGGTATGAATGATAATGATCGAAATGAACAACAAGAACGGTTTTTACGAGACGAAGTAAATGTAATGATTGCGACGTCTGCGTTTGGTATGGGAATTGACAAATCGAACATTCGGTATGTGATTCATTATCAACTTCCAAAAAACATGGAAAGTTATTATCAAGAAGCAGGACGTGCTGGACGTGATGGGTTAGATAGTGAATGTATCTTGCTATATTCACCGCAAGATGTGCAAGTACAACGTTATTTAATTGACCAATCAACAGGAACGTCTCGATTTTCTAATGAACTAGAAAAACTGCAACATATGACAGATTATTGTCATACGGAGAATTGTTTACAATCATTCATTTTACAATATTTTGGCGAAGAGCCAAAACAGGATTGTGGCCGCTGCGGCAATTGTACAGACGATCGAAATAGTGTCGATGTTACAAAAGAAGCACAAATGGTACTGTCATGCATGATTCGAACAAATCAACGTTTCGGTAAGCAAATGATTGCACAAGTATTAACAGGATCAAAAAATAAAAAGGTAATGGAATTTAATTTCCACACATTACCAACATACGGACTGCTGTCAAATCAAAGTGTAAAAGAAGTGAGTGAGTTCATTGAGTTTTTAATCTCAGAAGAACTCATTGCAGTTGAACATGGCACGTATCCGACATTAAAAGTAACAGCAAAAGGAAAAGATGTTTTACTTTGGAACCAACCTATTTTCCAAAAAGAAAGAGTAGAAACAAAACAAATAGTGAAAGATCATCCACTATTCGAAGAGTTACGTCATGTGCGTAAAGAAATTGCCCAAGGCGAAGGAGTACCACCATTTGTTATTTTCTCTGATCAAACATTGCAAGATATGTGTGCAAAACTACCGAAAACACGAGAGGAAATGTTAGGAGTAAAAGGAATCGGGGAACATAAACTTGATAAGTATGGAAATATATTTTTGCAAGTTATCACAAATTTCATCGAACAGCATCCCGATATAGATGAGATGATTACAACAGAAGTGATAACAGAACGAAAACAGTCAAAAAAGGCAATGAAAAATTCTCATCATGCAACATATGAAATGTATGAACAAGGGAAAGAGCTTTTTCATATTGCTGAACTACGTGAGTTGTCTTTGCAAACTGTAGAAAATCATTTAATTCGTTGTTTTGATGAAGGAATGGAAGTAGATTGGCCAAGCTTTGTTCCGAAAGAATATAAATCTATGATTGCAACCGCAATTGAGAACGCTGATGGAGGACTGAAGGCAATAAAAGAACAACTTCCTGATTATATAAGTTATTTTATGATTCGCGCTTATTTACAAATGAAGAAATAGTAGTGTGATAGAAAGGGGTAATAACATGTATGAACCCTTTTTTCTTTACAAGTGATGACTGATTTGTATAAAGTAGAATTGATATTTGTTTTATATGTATTCTAATGTATCTAGATTTTTCGTATATTTAAGGAATGAGGGGAATTTGAAAGGGGAGTAAGGTATGAATAAACTAGTATTTAAACAATTTCAGATGACAAGAGGTTATTTTATTAAAAACGTAGAATCACTTTCGAAGGAAATAGTAAATGTGCAGCCAGACGGTTTTAACAACACGATTCAATGGCATATCGGCCATGTATTAACGGTTGCTGAACAGTTTATGCTTGGCTTTCCGTATAAAACGACTCATCTTCCTGCGAATTATATCGAATTATTTGGAAACGGTACAAAGCCGGCTGATTGGAAAGAGGATGTACCTACCGTAGATAAACTCATTATAGAGTTGAAAGATCAGTTAGTTCGTCTTCAACAAATTCCTGCTGAACGGTTAAATGAAACGCTGGAAAAACCATTTATGGGACTTGAAACTTTTGGAGAATTAACCGCCCTTACATTAATGCATGAAGCAAACCACTTAGGACAAATTCAAGCAATGAAGCGCATCATTGAACATACAGGAGTAAAGAATTAGTACGAAAAATAATTTAGTGACTTTCAAAAGGAGCTATTCTCAGAGAGATAGCTCCTTATTTAATAAATGATAAGGAATTGTTTATGTTATATAAACAATGAAATAAAAAAGGCGTATCCTGTTTATAGAATACGTCTTTTAATTATTCTTTTTTTGATAAGGTGATCCCTAAAAGAACAATTTCCTTCTTCAGCGTGGATTAAAGAGTTAGTATACATTTTTCTTAGTCCCCCTCTAAACACTTGACTTATCGGTTCTACATTTAATACAATTAATCTTCGACTGAAAATTTCAACGAATGGGAGGGAATTCCAAAATGAATGACATTTATGAACTAGAGTTAGAGAAATTAAATTGTACGCTTTCGAAAATTAATCACCAATTGGAGAAACTAGAGAGTATCCCAGTTTATCATGGAGAAAATTTTACAGAACAAGTGCTTGAAACGATGCGAGAATCAAGTCGTCAAAAATTTCGAATTGCCAGTGAAGAACCTTATTTTGGACGATTAGATTTTCAGGAAGAAGGCAATGCGCAGCCAGCACCTATTTATATTGGTAAAGTTGGTGCCTCTGATGAAGAAACGCAGCAACCAATCGTTGTTGATTGGCGGGCGCCTGTTGCCAGTATGTTTTATTCATTTACAGGAGGAGAAGATGCAGCTTTTTATGATTCTCCAGAAGGAATCGTTGAAGGAATTGTTCACTTAAAACGCAACATTGCTGTTAGGAATCAAACACTCGAACGTGTTGTAGATACATATGTAAGGGGAAGCGAGGATCTCTCACTAGCAGATGATTTTCTTCTCTATCGTTTAGGGGAAAATAAAGATAACAAATTAAAGGATATTGTTTCAACAATCCAAGCAGAACAAAATGATATTATCCGTGCTGAAAAAAATGTTCCTCTTATTATTCAAGGTGTTGCAGGGAGTGGAAAAACAACGATTGCTTTGCATCGTCTTGCCTTTTTAATTTATCAATACCAAGAGCAGCTCAAGGCTGAGAAAATGATCGTTTTTGCACCGAACAGTATATTTCTCGATTATATTTCCAGTGTTTTACCAGAACTTGGTGTTGGTGATATTCATCAAACTACGTTTCAAGATTGGGCATTACATACTTTAGAAAATAGTGTTTTTGTAAAGAATACTGATACACAACTTCAACAAGCATTCTCCATTCATAAAAACAAACATGAGATCATGGCTGGAAAATTAAAAGGATCAATTGAGTTTCAACTATTTATTAAGCAAGGTTTGTCCAACTATGAGAAAAGTATAGAGCTAACGAAAGATTTTGAACCTTGGGATGGTTCCGTATTACAAGGAAAGGTAATTCAGCAATGGTTTGAAACAGAATATAAACACTATCCAGTTGGAAAGCGAAGAGAGCGAATCGTAGCTCGTATGAAGCGTTGGATTGAGATGGAACTTAAGGTGGTTTCAGACGCAAATAAAAAGAAACAACTTAAAAAACAAGCAACGCAAAGACTGAACAGTTATTTAAAGTGTTGGTCGAAGATGACTGCATTATCTTTTTACAGTATGCTAATGAAGCAAGATGATATTTTAAGTGTGTTGCCAGCTGAACTCGTACAAGAAACAGCAAAAAACTGCCGAAAAAAAGAAGTGGCACTAGAAGATTTAGCACCGCTCATTTATATTCATCACTATTTAGAAGGCATGAAGATTGGGCAGAAATTTCATCATGTTGTAATTGATGAAGCGCAAGATTTCTCACCATTTCAACTTTCCATTTTAAAAGAAATAACGCTTGGTAATTCTTTTACTATTTTAGGTGATTTATCACAAGCTATTCATGAGTATCAAGGTATTGATGATTGGAAACAGTTTCAAGATGTATTTGATCACAATGCACAGTACTTTGAGTTAACAAGAAGTTATCGCTCAACAAAAGAAATTATTTATTTTGCAAATGAAGTAATTCAAAATGCAAATATTCCAGTAGGTCTTGCTAATCCTGTATTTCGCAGCGGTGAAAATGTAAAAGTCGTCTCAACAAATAATCAATTGCAATCTATTTTATCTACTGTAAAGACTTTACGAGAACAAAATGTAAAAACGATTGCGATTATCGGACGTACAGAGGAAGAGTGCCATGAGATATACGGAAAACTCGCTGAAGCTGGTATTTCTACAAATATAATAGAAGCTAATCAAAGCAAATATGAAGGCGGCATTTCAGTCGTTCCTGTTTATTTAGCGAAAGGATTAGAATTCGATGCAGTATTATTAATGGATGTAGATGCAACACATTATAAACAAACAAAACAAGATGCGAAATTGTTATATGTCGGGTGTACTCGCTCCCTACATGATTTATGGATATTTTATACGGGGACATGTTCACCTTTAATTCAACAAATTCCAAAAGAGTTGTACGAAGAAAGGATAGATGATTAATTAAGAAGAAAATGAAAGTAAAAGCTATAACTCTGAAAGCATACTATGTTCAATGGTACTTTTAGGGTTATAGCTATTTTTTATGAGTTGTTCGTTTCGATAATAACATTAATAATATGTTTACTCAGCTGGTCTTGGTCCTGCATCCATTCCTGAGTTCTCTACTGTTAAAACGGGACGAACTTTCATATTTGCATTTACGTATACTTGACATGATAGACGTAAGTAATCCTCTACACCTTTTTCCGCAATTGCATATTTTTCAATCTTACCAGGTTCACAAAAATCACCATCTAATATTTCCACGCGGCAAGTTGTACATTTTGCTTTTTCGCCGCAGCGATGAAGAATGTTTACACCATTATCTTCTAGCGCCAACACTAATTTTGTTCCTGATTCTACTTCAAAAGTTCCTCTTCCTGGAACGGTTAATTTTGGCATTTTATACTCTCCTTCTATAAAATATGAATAAGATAATTATCACCTTGCCCTATAAAAGGTAAACATAAAAGCAACGATATTTCCAAAATAAAAAACTTATTATAAAATTTTTTGACTCCCGTAACTTTTTTCTTTATTGAATCGTTTATTAAATAAGCGCGCTTAAAAGGAGTGATCACTTTGAATACGAAAAGAAAGTTGATTTTACAACCTAATTCAGAAATTCAACAATCAAATAGATCTATTATTATTAAACATTACGCAGAGCTAAAGCGTTATTGTACATTTTTAACGAAAAATAGATGGGATGGAGAAGATCTTGCACAAGAAACGGTATGTAAAGTGTTAAAAAAATATACGGATACGGAATGGAAGCAAAGTATTTGTTTAACGTTGCTGTACAAAGTAGCCCGCAATCAATGGCTGGATCAAATGCGAACAAAAGCATATGAAACAGAAAGCGATAAAGAAGCTTCTTATGAACCGCATGAAAATGTTGCTGAATTATATGATTTAATCGAAACGATACTATCTTGTTTAAATGAAATGCAAACTGTCATTTTCTTATTAAAGGATGTGTTTGAATATAGCTTAGCTGATATTGCAGCTATTACTTCTATGTCAGAAGGAGCAGTAAAAGCTTCCTTATTTCGAACACGTAACAAACTGAAAACGATAAAAGAAGAGGAACGTTTTGTAATTTCAAAAGACATGGAAGAAGATATGGAAATACTCGTAAAAGCGGTTCGGCAACAAAGGCCAGAGTTATTAGTAAAACTCATGCCAACACTGCAATTTTCAAAAATCTCACAACAACAACCATTACTTTTACTACACAAAAGATCTTCTTACAATTGTTTCTCATGTGCTGCTTAAACTAAAATGGTGGAGGGGTTTTTCATGAATACGATTCCTTATGTGATAGAACAAACGAAACTTGGTGAACGTTCGTATGATATTTATTCCCGGTTATTAAAGGATAGAATTATTATGATTGGGCAAGAAATTAATGATCAAGTTGCCAGTAGTGTTGTAGCACAGTTATTATTCTTAACGGCAGAAGATGCAGAGAAGGATATATCTATTTATATTAACAGTCCTGGCGGTTCAACTTCTGCGGGGTTTGCTATTTTAGATACGATGAATTATATTAAGCCGGACGTGCAAACCATTTGTATCGGTTTAGCTGCTTCGTTCGGAGCATTATTGTTACTATCGGGAGCAGAAGGGAAGCGATTTGCTTTGCCAAATAGCGAAATTATGATACATCAGCCACTCGGCGGAACACAAGGGCAAGCAACTGAAATTGAGATTTCAGCAAGACGGATTTTGAAATTAAAAGAACATATCAATCAAATTATTGCCGATAAAACAGGACAGCCAGTTGAGAAAGTAGCAAAAGATACAGAACGGGATTACTTTATGAGCGCAGAAGAGGCGAAAACATATGGTATTGTAGATGGGATTATCGGTTAACATTGAAAAGAGGTTATTGAAGCATATTGTTCAATAACCTCTTTTTGAATGATAAACAATTGAATTTTCTCAATTCATGGAATAAAATGAAAATATTATATATTTTTCCTTATTAATATATAAAATACATATTGTTTAAGGGGTTACAATGCAAAGAAAAAGATTAAGAGATTTAGATATTCGTATTGGAAAATTGAAACCAGGAACATTTAATGCAATTACAGATGTAGAAGGTGTTATCGTCGGTCACAAAACAATTTTAGATAAAGATGTTTGTTCTGGACTTACCGTTATTCTACCTAACAACGGGAATCTAGCTGGATCGCATTTTCCAGCAGGCTTTTTCTCTTTTAATGGAACGGGTGAATTCACAGGAAGTCATTGGATTGATGAAACAGGTACTTTAGTAACTCCGATTGTTTTTACAAGCAGTCATTTGCTTGGATTAGCACATCATTTTCTTTCACGTGCTACAAGAAGAATTGAAAATTTAGAGCCTTTCTCAAATGGAATAGTAGCAGAGACGTGGGATGGATGGTTAAGTGATTTAGAAAAAACATCTATGACATATGAGGATTTAGAAGAAGCGATTTCCCGTGCCGAATCTGGCGTAATCGAAGAAGGAAATGTCGGCGGTGGTACAGGAATGATTTGTTTTGAATTTAAAGGCGGTATCGGTACTTCTTCTCGCGTTATTGAATGTGAATCAGGGACTTATACAGTGGGTGCTCTTGTACAAACCAATTTTGGCAGAAGAGAAGATTTTGTTCTTAATCATAGACCCGTTGGTAGTATCTTAAATGAAACGGAAGTACCATTACCATGGAGCACTCCGGAAAATGCAGGCTCTCTTCTCGTTACAATAGCAACGGATGCGCCGTTATTACCTTCACAATGTGAAAGAATATCAAAAAGAGCATCGCTAGCAATGGCTAAATTAGGTGGTATTGGTGAAGAAGGTAGTGGAGATTTCTTCCTAACTTTTTCAACGGGGAATTGCTATTCTTATGATAATGAAACTCCTTATCCTATCAATATGTTTCCATCAGAACAGTTAGATTTTATTTTTGAAGCAGCGATTGAATCTGTTCAAGAAGCAATTGTTAATTCTATGTGTATGGCAGAAACGATAACAGGACAAAAAGAGAGACAAGTACATGCATTGCCGTTAGACAAGTTAGTAGAAATCTTAAAATCTTAAATTGAGAAATGTATTGTCATCGACAGGGGGACTTTATGTTCTATAGAAGAAAATTTTATATTGTAAAAAGCGCGTTTGTTGAGATTTTTAACACTCATTTTAATGAAACGAACTTGCCTAATCAATTAAAATATGGTTCGCGGCTAATAGAGCGATGGATAAAGGATAATGGTGATGATACCGTTGAAATTTTCGCTATATGGGAATATGACAATTATGAGGATTATGTAGAAATTGAATCCAAAATTAGAAGTGATCAGGCTCATCTTAAACGGATTCATGATTGGTACGAAAAACACGGCGGAAGAGAGCATGTGTTAAAGGAGTATATATTGGAGATGAGAAACGAAGCTTTAGAATCAACTGTAACGGGAACTAAATCACATATGAATAAGTAATTTTAAGTATTCTTTTTTTATTAAAAAGACACAATTGTTCAAACTTGATCGATTTTTGTTATGAGTATACAAATAGGGGGAGTGTGTATGTTTTCTCACGATCAAAATTGCTTTATTTGTAAGAAACATGAAGGAAGTATATCTGTGCCAGGTGGTGTCATTTACGAAGATGACTTTGTCTATGTTGGACATGTGTATTGGGAGGAAGAGGAAACCTATTTAGGCTATTTGATGATTGATACGAAAAGACATACACCAGGATTGGCGGAATTAAATGAAAAAGAAGCGCAAGCATTCGGGCTCATTGTTAGTAGAGTAAGCCGTGCTTTAAAAGAATGCGAAGGTGCAGAACATATTTATGCATTTGTATCTGGAAATGGTGTACCACATATGCATATGCATCTTATCCCGCGCTATCCGAACACGCCGAAAGAATTTTGGTCTCCAACAAAAATTGCAACATGGCCAGGGGCGCCTTTAGGAAGAGAAAAAGAAATCGAACAATTATGTGAAAGGATTAAAATGTATTTGGTGAATGAATATGAATATAACGGATAAACCTCAGCAGTTTTCATGGATAGGAAATGAAGAAATGTGCATCGATCAAGTGAAAATTGATCAATGCGGCGATGTAATCATCGGAAGATATGGCGGAAACAAAACTGCTGGTGCTAAAAAGAACGAAGACGGAGCATTAGTGTGGGCCCATGATGACTGGGAACTCGCTATGATTTTAGATGCTCATTATAGCGCGGAAAGTTCAGCATTATTAGTAAAAACGATGCAAAATGAGTTTTCTAATCTAAAAGTTTTGTTAGATGAATCGGTAGAAAAGGTATTTAAATCTGTGGAAAGACATATATTATCTATTTTTCAATCTGAATCATTTCAACAATCTTGTCAACGTATAAAAGGAGAGACGGCTTGTTTAATTTGTGTACGAAAAGCAAATTATCTCTGGTGGTTATCTGTTGGCGACTGTTTAGTCTATCTTCTGCAGGATGAATTACATAAATTAGGTCAGTATACTTTGAATCAACGAAACTTCTATGAATGGATTGGCTTTATTAATACATTTTCATTACCAGTTCCTTGTTATTCATCTGGAGTTCGAGAATTGCGCACAGGACATAACCGTATTGTAATGGTGACAGATGGTCTATTAGAATGCGGCGAACAATATTATGAAAAACCATGCAACTTATATACTGATCTCTATACAGATAAAGAGACTATACAGCTAACGGATTGTATTGAAAAAGTATTACAGCATGTACATGAGCAGCATGGAAGAGATAGTGCGACTATTATAAGCTGGGATTATATTAATTCTTTCCCTTCTACTTATCCTAGCGATCAAATATTTCAAAAGTAAAGCTTAATACTTGCAAAGAAGGAGGGTAACATGGATTTAGAAATTGTTTTTGAAGAATTTCCGATATTGGAATCTACGAATTTAGTATTAAAGAAAATTGAAGATGTTCATTTACAGGAACTATATGCAATCTATAGTAACGATAAAGTATTTGAATACTGCGGAATTATACCGAAGCATAATATAAAGACGGTAAGTAAAATGATTCAACACTTTGAGAGAGACTATGACAAGCAAAGTAGAATTAAATGGGGAATTTTCCAAAAGAATAAAAGCGATACATTAGTTGGAATTATTGAAGCATTGGATTTTAATCGCAAGGTAAATATGGCCACAATCGGATACTTTTTAGCGGAAGAATACTGGGGGAAAGGGATTGCGTCTGAGGCGGTTCAAGCAGTTGTGAAATTTTTATTTGAGGATGTCCATATAAATAGAATACAAGCTGAAGTAATGCCAGCAAATGATATATCAAAGAAGGTGCTTTTAAAGAACGGATTCATAAAAGAAGGATTATTAAGACAAGCTACATTATGGTCTGGGAAGGGAATTGTTGATTTAGAAATTTATAGTGTTCTACAAGAGGATTATAAATGATATAGACATATTTATAATCATTCAATTAAACAATGAATGACCCTTTTTCATAAAGTTAACTAGATAAATTCATTTTGAGGGGGAAAAGATAGGTTGTTACTTTCATAGATTGTTTAGAAAGAATAATATTTTTTTGTATTTAGGGGTAGTGAAAATTCTTAAGTTGATGGGCATGCGGTACTACCCCTACTAATTAAATCTGGATGTATTCGGCAATTACAACATTTCGATATACCCTTCTGTTCCATGCACGCGAATTCGTTGCCCGTCTTTTATCAGTTTGGTAGCATTCTCCACTCCGACAACTGCTGGTAAGCCATATTCCCGTGCGATAACTGCTCCATGGGTCATCAGTCCACCAATTTCAGTGACTAGACCTCTTATGGATACAAATAATGGTGTCCAGCCAGGGTCAGTAAAGGAGGTGACTAATATATCTCCATCTTCTAAATCAGCATCTTCCATGTTTAAGATGACACGTGCTCGCCCCTCTATAACTCCGGAAGAAACAGGCAGACCTAAAATCGCTTCGGCTGGGAGATTTTCTCGTTTGTACTCACCCGCAATAATTTCACCATCAGACGTGATAACACGTGGGGGAGTTAGTTTTTCATATAATTTGTACTCGTCTTTTCGTTTGCTGATGATCTGGTAATCCAGTTTGTTTGTACGTACGACTTCGTGAAGTTCTTCAAAAGTGAGATAGTATATATCTTCTTTTTCATGAATAACGCTGGCTTGTATGAGTTGTTCGGCTTCTTTCAGTAAAGCCTGCTTATAAACGAAGTAGCGATTAATCATACCATATTTTGGATATTCACGATAACCTATGAAATTCCGTATTAGGCCGATCATTCGTTTTGTCTCTTTGGCTTTTCGTTTACCATCCGGTAATTGCTTCAATCGATCTAATAACTCTTGTTCTTTTTTCAAAGCTTCCTGTCGCCCTTGCTCAAATTTCCGATTTCCAGAATTAGGCTCAAATTCTTTGATGTTATTGAGAATCATTTGGACAAGTGTAGTGGGTTTTTCACTCCAACGAGTTTTCGTAATATCGATTTCTCCAGCACATCGCATTCCGTATTTGTTGAGATAAGCATAGATGGCGTCTTGGGTTTCCTGTCCACCATCAAACTTAACCAGTTCATCCAAAAAGTTATCATCTTTTACATGTTGTAAATAATCAATTACTTCTGGATAAGGACGAACCACATCTGCAACATCCAATAGCGCCAGACCCATTTCTGAAGTAATATTGTTTGGTACAGATAGAGAAAGTGTGTCTGCTACGTTTTTTTCACCTAACCACTTGTTCATTTTTTCATTGATCCATGTTGAAGCATCCATAGCAGCCATAATCACACCCAAACTTTGTGGGTCAAATAAAATCTTCTTTAATTTCTGGATATCTTCTAGAACAAAATCAAATAAATCTGATCCTGATTTCGTTTGGATGTTTTGTTTTAACTCTTCTATCGATATTTGACTACTCGTAATCAAATTAGAAACGATTGTCGGATCGTTTTCGATTTTTGCTTGAAAACCTGAAGACGATATACCTTTATTGCTCTTACTGGGACTCGGTACTTTTTTATCATCTGGTGACGATTTTATAAAATCTTCTCGCTCTATTATAGTCATGAGTGCGTCTTTTATGAGCGGATCGGATTGTCCCAATGTATCTATTATCGTTTTTCTGCTGACAGGCGAAGCCAGATTATGCGTGATATCAACAAATAACCTTCCACCAGCTTTAAACCTGGGTCCAAAAGATGTTAACTGGAATAAAGACATTCCCAGTGGTTTCAAGGGGTCGGTCATCATTTGTTGATGACCAACAGATACATAAACGTGATTTTCCTGATCATTTGCTTCAGGGATAGGGTATAAAGTCGTGATTGGACGACTCTGGACAATATAAAATGTATCATCAACTAAACACCATTCGATATCTTGTGGGCAACCAAAATAAGCTTCGATCTGTCTTCCTGTGCGTGCTAGTTGTAAAATTTGTTGTTCAGTAAGTGTTTGAGTCTTTTGCTGCTCAGGATCGATCTGCTTTGTCTCTGTTCCGCCTTCTTTTAGTCCATAGATAGCCAATTTTTTAGTTGCTATCATCTTCTCGACGATTTCCTCTTCCTGTACTTTATAACAATCAGCGGATACCAAGCCAGAGACCAGTGCTTCTCCAAGCCCATAACTGGCATCGATTGATAGCAGCTTTCGGTTAGAAGTAATCGGATCAGCGGTAAATAAAATCCCTGAAACTTGCGGGAAAACCATCCTTTGAACGATAACGGATAAATAAACTTGACTGTGGTCAAATCCATTTTGCATACGGTAGATTACCGCTCGATACGTAAATAGGGAAGCCCAACATTTGCTGATATGCTGCATGATTGCTTCTTTGCCGATGATATTTAAATAGGTGTCTTGTTGACCAGCAAAAGAGGCATGTGGTAAATCTTCAGCAGTCGCACTAGAACGCACTGCATAAGCATGTTCATCACCGAACTTGGAGAGATAGTGAGTAACTGCTTTCACAACATCAGAAGGAATTTCCACTTCCATAATGATTTGTCGAATCTTCCTGCTGATTTCACCAATTTGATCTCGATCTTCTAATTTTAGCATTGTTAGTCGATCCAACAAAGCATGATACGTTTCGTTTTGTTCGATGGCTTTTTGATATCCCACTGTTGTAACACAAAATCCTTCTGGTACTTGTATTCCTTCAATTTTTGATAATTCTCCTAAATTTAACCCTTTTCCGCCAACGAGCAAAAGCTGCGTTTTTTCCATTTCCTGAAAACCGAGAACCAAAGAACTCATTCTACATCTCTCCTAACCATTAATGTTTTATTGATTTTAGCAGTAGTAAATGAGAATAAAAAGTCTATATTAACCATTTTTTAAATGCTAGAATTAATTTAGGAAGAGTTCAAAAAATAGCTAAACCTTACCATACAGTAGGAAACTGACTTCTTCGTCTCGCCTGTAATCGATAGGTATGGAATAACCAAAGAAAACTGTTTTTTGTCCAAAATTGGGATAAGTCTTGATAATGTACGATTTTTTACTTTTGGTGATGTGACCCCATCGCTATCAAGCTAAGCTCATACAACGTTAATTATTATAGAGGTTGTTTCTTTTTTATAAAGATTATGTGTAGAGAATTTAAAGATTTGCATACGAAATAAACCCTATCGGGTTTCATTTTTTTGAATTAAGCCGCTTGATTATCAGACGTGGTACAATTGTAAACGACACCTAATATATCAAAGACTGTTTTCTTCTCATATCGATGAGATTTTCGCCCATTTTGCTGTAGGAGGTTGAACAGGCGAATTAGAATCTTTGATAGCTCTTGGGTGTCTTTCTGTATAGCTTGGAATAGAAGAAAAAAATAGTCTTTAATCATATAAATAGCTTTATATTCACTCAATTCTTGTTTCTTCTTCTTCATAAGAAGTAACTTCCGCATTTGAAACATAATAGAAGAACAGAGTAGAATGGCAATCAGTTGCCCATACAAATGGCATTCTAATCGTTCTTGTTTTATCTTTTTACAATGATGAATGCAAAAGAATGATTTCCACGTTTTAAATAAAATTTCGATTTGCCAACGTAAAGAATACCAATCATGTACTTGTTCCATTGGTACAACATCTGTAGAAGTGTTTGTCATATATACATTGATACCACTGAGTCGTTTACTATGAGGAGAATACTTCATTCCTTTCTTTTTTTCTCTTACGGTTTGATCTTGTAGTCGTTTTTCTTGTTGTTCTTTTGTTAGTCGATGAACAATCACACGAGTTTGTACCTTATCCTTCATTCCTACATAAGCGTTGGATATTTCACATGTTTGTCCTGGCAGAAGAGAGTTCATTAAATCCTCCATATCTATTTGTATATACTCTGTACCTTTCTTGATTCTTCCATCTTTAAAATAATCAGGATTGGGATTTTTTTGATAAATACGTGTATTCGACTGGATACGAGAGATATAGTAAGCCTTTTTATCCTGTATATGTTGAAGATCTTTCAGATGAAAATATCCTAAACCTCGGATACATAAATCATTCGCTGTCACAGTTGGGACACACAGAGAACCGTAGGTTCGATCATGTTGTTTACCTGAACCGGTATGAATATGCAGGAATCGTCCACTTAATAAATCATATTCAAGCTGAATTTTCACCCCCGCTGTATGGCTGCAGCCTCCTGCACCTGGATAAACGAATGAAAAGGAATCTGGGAGCTGAAATGCAGTTGAATCTAAAATACGAATACGCTTAAAAACAGAAGTATATGGAGAAGAAATCGGTATAGATGAGGCCAATTTTTGGTTTAATAGTTCAGCTAATATGTGTTGCAAA
Organism: Bacillus sp. JJ864; assembly: GCF_036963045.1. Lineage (NCBI taxonomy): Bacteria > Bacillati > Bacillota > Bacilli > Caryophanales > Bacillaceae > Bacillus > Bacillus sp. JJ864. The sequence goes on from NZ_JBALLY010000142.1 coordinate 21,905, forward strand.
AATTGGACGGCCGCTTTATTAAACCGTTGATTCAATCCCTCAGGACTGATGAGCACTTCTGTTGATGCTTCTAAACAGCTAGATAACTGAGTTAAAGAAGTCGTAGCGACATTTTGGCTCATCCATACACATAAAGCAACTAAATCTTTTG
>NZ_JBALLY010000143.1:0-8325 GCF_036963045.1 Bacillus sp. JJ864
GAAAATTATATAATAAAATCGTTATTTTGTCTTAAAAAATATTTGTAAGTAAATGATTATATATTAAAAAAGTTATTACTTTTTTAATGTTATATTTAGTTAAACGGTTATTTGTAAAATACTTTTATGTTCTCTCACTATGACTTCTAAATTTCGATCAACAAAAAGATCTGTCCATACTATATGTAGCATTTTAGTAATTGATATGAATAAAAAAGAAACAGTCCCTTTTAAAGAGACTGTTTCTTTTTATACTTCATTTAAGAAACAGATAGCTAATGTTCCCGGACCAGCATGAGCTCCAATAGCTGCACCAATTGAATTTACTACAAATACTTTGCATCCAAATTTCTCGGTAATCATTTCTTTTAATACGTCGACACTTTCTAAATCATCACCGTGTGAAATTCCAATTGTTTGATCTTTAAGGTTCTTACCCCTTGTTTCCATAATCTCAACTATACGTTGAAATACTTTCTTTCGTCCGCGTATTTTTTCCAGTGGAATAAGCTTTCCATCTTCTACATTTAAAATAGGCTTAATATTTAATAAACCACCTATAAATCCTGCCACTTTACTTAACCGTCCACCACGAACTAAATATTGTAAATCTGCAACAGTGAATATATGTTCCATATGCTCAGTCAAAAATGCAATACGGTTTAAAATTTCTTCTTTTGTTGCTCCGTCTTGTGCCATTTTCGCAGCCTCTATTACGATTAATCCTAGGCCAATTGATACACATTTTGTATCAATAATTTCTAAAGAAGAATTAGGATAGGATTCTTTTACTTCCTCTTTTACAAGTACAGAGGATTGATATGTGCCAGAGAGCTCAGAAGAAAAAGCTAAATAAATACAGGTGATATCCTGTTTTGCATATGTAGTAAATACTTCTTGAATTTTTTCTAAAGAAGGTAATGATGTTTTATATACTTTTCCTTCTCTCATATTTCGTAGTAAATCAATAGGATCTAGTGTTACACCATCAAAGAATTCCTTTTCTTGTTCATCATATACACGAAGAGGAATAACCTCTATATCATAAGTTTGGAGCAGGTCCTTCGGTAAGTCCGCCGCACTATCTGTAATAATTTTTATTGTCATTGTTTGTTAAACCTCAATTCTTTTATAAATAAATAGTCCGATTCGTCTCTTTTAAATTATATATGCAATATAAAGATTAAGAAAGTGAAAAATTTTATCATCATATTTCTACTATATTGTATTCGCCCAAAGAAGTAACAATGACTTTTTTCTCAAGTATAACTAGAAAATCGATAAAAACTTATTAATTATATCACTTTTTCATTTTCGGACATGTTACTGTTTCATGTTTTTCATAAAAAACGTTATAATAATATATAGCCTCTTAGATTAAGAAATAAAGGAGAATAGAATATGGCAAAAATTAAAGTATATCAACCGAAAGAAGAGCATGTAGATGCAGTAAAAAATTTAATTGATGTTGAGGAATTAAATCCATCAGCTACTGATTTACAAAATTTATATGCATGTGTATTAGAAACTGAAGATATGTCTTTACCTGAAACGTACATTGAAGAAGATATTTTAATCGACTCTGTTGAAGGAATGGTAAATGCTTCAGCTAATAAAGTGAAAAATTTAGGAACATATGATGTAATTGAAGTACATAACAAAGGTAAGAAGTTACAAATTTTATTATTAGCAGATGAAGAATACGAGATTATTGAAGAATAATTTAATTTAGGTTTCTAAATCAATAAAATAAAAGCACTCTCTTCATATGAAGGGAGTGTTTTTCATCAATTTCTAAAAACTTTCCTCTAAATCTTGAGGTAAGACACGGGATAAAGTGGCTCTTATATCGTGAGTTTCAGTATTCATCTATACTTGTTTATATTCTTTCACAAGTGATTGATTCTTGTTTTTGTATGTTTCATGATATTCCACTACTCCAATTTCACACTCTGGACCAATCGTTACATTGTTACCTCGAATTATGTTCGTGTTTGTATATTCAACATTAATATTGTCCCCTTCTATTAACTCTGTTTCTAATCGAGGAGTAAACATTGTTTTAAAGAGCCAACTTAAAGGGGATTTCCTATATTTTATGTTAATTGTTTGACCACCTAGTTCTTTTGCTTTACATTCTCCGTGTATATCAATATACATATTATCTGCACTCAATAAGCCGCCCACAATAAATTGTCCTTCTGATTTGAATGTATCTACCTCACAATTCCCATCAATGACTGCTTTACCGCGAATATCCATGTCCTCACCGGATACATTTCCTCCGACTGTTCCTTTACCAGAAATATCTATTTTCTTTACAGTTGCATCTTGTTGTATACTACCGCTGCCTTCAATACTCATGTGCATGGCATCTATTTTTCCATTTATCTTTCCGGAACCACTTATTTTTACTGTTTCAGCTTTTATATCTCCATTTACATGACCAGAACCATTACACTCAAAATCCACACATTCTACATCCCCATTTACAGTCCCTTTTCCGTTTAATTGTACATTGCGAAACTGTCCTCCGTTTGACGTTCCATATCCATTAATTAATAAATCATCGGTTTTCACTACGATCCCTCCATCATAACAACTTTGTTTTTAATTCTTCTGTACAAATCATTAAAGGTAAACGTATCACGATTTTCGTACCTTGATCAAAATATAAATCCTCTGCACTCGAAAGTAAGAAACATGTTGAAATACCTAATTTTCGAATAAAAATAAGCTCACCATGTTTATTCTTCATCGTTTCATAGTGCTCATTTAAAACATGTAACATCATTTTTCCTTCTTCGAGGCTAATCTTTCCAGACTGAAGTACCTTTTCTAAAATATAAATATAAAGTAATTTTACAAAACGAAATTCAGTCATTTCTTGATTTTGCTCTATAAAAAAGTTGACTACTGATTCTGAAGCAATCCCGCGTTGTATAATTCCTTCCTTTGTTAAACTAATCTCATTTACATTTGGTGAGAACATATTTGCCAAATCATCGAGGGACAAACTTTCTTTCATCGTCTGAATTTTTTCGATTCTATCTAAAATTTTTTCTTTTGGGAAAAACGTCTCTTGCCCTGTAAACGTTGATTTTCTCACAAACCAATCTTCTGGTATTAAGTTTTTTCTTTTCCATCTATATAGCTGACCATAGGAGATTCCAGTTAAATCTAACAAATCTTTTTTCGAAATTAAGTCCTGACTCAAAATTTTGCTCTCCCTTCTTTTTATTCAATGTAACATAACATTGTTATGCTGTAAAGATACATTTTTCCATTTGTATGAAAAATAGACTGAAATCGTTGCTATGCTAAGTATAACTTTATCCGTTCTATATATAAATAAACCCATCATTTCATCGTATAACGGTCGAAGAAATGATGGGTTGCACTTTGTTCTACTACATTGTTACGTTATGTTGTTGTTTAAACCATATATGATAAAAATTAATCCATCCCTGAGAGTTAATTGCTACATTTTGTATTGCCTCTTGCGTATGTATTGTCATATAATTTCGATACCAAGGAATGATATGAATATTTTCTAACAGCTCCTGTTCTGTTTCCCCTAACAATTGCAAACGCACACTCCGGTTTTGTTCCTTAAATACACGTTTCAACTTCTCATTTAAATTGAAAGAACTATGCTGATGAAGAAAACTATTTGTCGTTAGCAGTAAATATAGATAACTTAATTCCGTATGCTCGCTTATTGTAGCACTATCATGAAGCAAATCAGCTTCTTGTATTACCCGAGGTGTAAGAAGTTCATGTGCATCTAAAAAAGATAGTTCTATCTTAATTCCATACTTAGCACATTCCTTTTGAATCCAATGTGAATCCTCAGCGTGATCTTGCTCTTGAAAGGTATATAAATATAATGTTTCTCTTCTATACCCACTAATCCCTAATAAATCTTTAATTGAATTTCCGTTCTTTATTTCAATTGTTTTTCCTAATAACAGATTCGTTGCTACTTCTCCTCGTTCTCCTCTTAAATCATTAAATATTTTCTTGCCATTTATAATTTGTTGTAATGCTTGCCGAAAAGCTAAATGTTGTATCGGACCTTTCTTTTTTATATTAAGTGTTATGTATGTTACATTCGCTTCTAATTGAGACGTTTCTTTTTTAACGCTCTTTTTATCATGTTGTATAGAAGCGGATAATACTTCATAACCACTATAACTGCTTAAATCTTGTGAGTACCAAAGCTCAATACGATCAAGAAATGGTCGCTCGCGAAAATATAAAGGATTTACTTCTAAAATAAGGAGTTCATCATCATTTTTAACGAGTTTAAATGGACCTGTTCCATTTAATAAGTATTGATTAGTCTCTGTTTTATATGATTCAGAAATGATAGAACAATGTTCCCCTCTTAAAATATGTAAAAATAATTCATTTTCTCTTTGTAAGTGAATTTCGATTGTATATTCATTTACGATATGTATTCTTTTAATATCTTGTAGCATCCAGCGATATGGATTATTTTTTGTGCTTAAAAAACGATTGAAAGTATACTTGACATCATGTGCAGTAAGTATTTTTTGATTATGAAAATGAACGCCTTTACGGAGATAAAATGTCCAAATTTTATGTGTATGATTATATTCCCAATAAAAAGCGAGGCGAGGTTCGACTTCATTTGTCAATTCATTATAATGAACGAGCGTATCACAAACGTGCTTAACAATGTGACACTCAGAGCGAAGCGTTACATACATAGGATCTAGACATGTAATTGGCTGTATGCGCATGTTTAAACGTAAAACATCGATTCTTCCTTGAGGTGACTGTTCAATGTGGTATCCAAAAAGTGTGTCAATCCATGTTTTGAATTGTTCTAATACATAGGGAAAATGCTCTGCATATGTTTGAATAAAAGCTTTTCCACTTTTGATTTCGCCTTGTTTTACTAGAGCCTTTCCTTTTTCATAAATAAGCGTTGCCGGATCTTGTAAAAAAGCGATTTTAGATCGATTTCCTCTTCCCCGTCCTGGCAACCAACAAATCCATTTCATTTCTTCTAGTTTTTTTATTGTGAATTTACTATTTCGATCTGTACAATATAATGATTTTGAAATATCTTGCAGTGATATTTCTATGTTGTCGCCAAGATTTCTCCCTTTTGCATACTGAAGCCAGAGCTGTATGTAATGATCCAAAATTATCATGCCTATCCCCCTAAAAGATGAAAAATTTCTTTGCTTCATTCTACTCTTTTTCTTCTTTCCTTTCCATCATATAATTTCCATATAGAAAGGAGAGAATGAAATGATGACATTCGCAAAACGTTATAGTAAACCAATATGGATCCGGTTATTTGGAGAACTGTTAACGAGTATAACCGGAGCAATGCTCGCACTTATTTTCATCATATATGTAAACAAAGCTTTAAATGGAAACGCCTTGTTTACTATGTTACTTTTTGGACTACAACCGCTTAGTGAAATTCTCTTTACACTTTTTGGTGGTAGCATTACAGATCGATATGGAAGAAAAAGAATTATTCTAACTGGACTACTCTTACAAGCATTCGCTATGACTGGTTTTATTTTCACAAAATCCGTTATACTATTCGCTTTCTTCTACATTATGAATGGTCTAGGGCGTTCTCTTTATATTCCTGCACAACGAGCACAAATTGCAGATGTAACAGAGAAAGAAAAGCAAGCCGAAGTATTTGCTCTCATCCAAACAGCTGGAGCTGTTGGAGCAATCGTTGGCCCAACTCTTGGATATCTCTTTTATAAAGATGATCCAACCATACTCTTTATCCTAGAGGCCGCTGCTTTATTTTTCTATTCGTTTATTGTATGGACGCAGCTCTCAGAAACAGCTCCAATCCTTCAACATAACGAACAGAAAAACACCTCTATGAAATGGAAGCGTTTTCTCACACAACATTATAGCGTGTTTGGACTTATGACTTTTATGCTACCTATCAGTTTTTTCTATGCACAAATGGAAACAAACTATCGACTATATGCTGAAAAAGAATTATTCACCAATTTTATGTTTGTTTTTACATTTATGGCTACATGTAAAGGTATTATGGAAATTGTTTTGCAAGTCGGAGTCGTAAAATGGGCAGCGAAATTTTCAATGCAGAAAATTATTGTTATTTCTTATGTTTGCTATACGATCGCTACGATTGGTTACGGCTACTCCAATACATTATGGTTATTATTTTTCACACTATTAATTTTAACAATTGGAGAAAGTGTAGCTTTAAATCATCTATTACGTTTTGTTTCTGAATTAGCACCAGCACATATGCGAGGGATTTATTTCTCTATATACGGTATACACTGGGATATTTCACGAATGCTTGGTCCAGCAGCCGGAGCATTATTATTACAACACTTTAGCGGGAGTTTCTTATTTAATATGTGTGCCGTTTTTCTCATAATTGGCGGCGCTTGCCAATACCTCTTTATCACTTATATTCTCAAACAAGACAAAACAAAAAGGCTGTCCGCATAAGGAGCAGCCTTTCTTATGTAATTAAGCTTCAATCTCTTTACCATCTTCTACGATGTGATAAAGTAAATGTGCTAAATGATGAATTGGACCGTTTTCTTCCTCTTCTTCATCCGTTTCACCTTGGAACTCAAGATCATTTAAATACAGGGCTACAAATTGATAAAATAGTTTTAAATCAAAACCGTAGCACGCACTTGGTTCTTCATGATCCCCTTCATATTGAAGCATTAAATATTGCTCATTACCTTCAGCATCTTCCGCATCAAAGAAGACAAAAAAACCTACATTAGTATCTAAATCAAACAAATGACGCGTACCGCCTTCTGTTGCTTTGTTAAAATCATCTTCATTTAATTTATAAACAGTCGTAGCTTTTGCATTATCTTCTTGATGAAAATTAACTGTAAATTCTTTCATGTTGACACCTCCAAATGTTATGTCCTTAGCATAACAGATTTATAAATATAACACAAAATTAACGAAAAAGGACTGCTTACGAAAGTAAACAGTCCTCCTACTTTACTTTTTCATCATCCGAAGCAAAAAGCTAACAATAAAAATAAGAATAATGGAACCAATTAAAGCTGGGACTATCGAAAAACCACCAATCACAGGACCGAATTTGCCAAGAAGTGATGTACCAATCCAAGATCCAATAATACCCGCAATAATATTTCCAATTACCCCACCAGGAACATCTCTTCCAATGATTAAACTAGCAAACCAGCCCAAAATGCCCCCAATAATTAATGACCATAATAATGCCATGCGCTTTTTCCTCCTTAAAATTGTTAACATATCAAATGTGTAATTACTTACGTTTAGTTATGCTACATTTTTATGGAAAAATACGCTAAAACGTTCATGTGATTTTCATATATTTTATCATTGAAAAATGATAAAGATTAATCACAGAAAAACTTCTCTCTTTCTACAGAAATCCAAGGTTGTAAATTATCCTTACTTTCTTGCATTAATCGATTCACTAATACATCGTGCCATATGTAATTTTCTAATAGAGACACATGTACAGGGTCGTCTGTATAAAAGGTATTTCCATTTTGTTCTACAGTGTGACCATAAATCATTTCTTTGCCATCAATAGAAATAATAAACCACTTTTTTTCTCCGATGTTATCTACGTAATCCGTCTTACGATGAATTATTAAACTTGGTAATGAATTCTCAACTTGAAAGACAATTCCCTTTAGAATACAAGTTTTTTGCACCTCTTGTAAGTCAGCTTCAAGCTTTTCATACATCGTATCCCACATAGATATGATAATTCTGCTTTTAGCTCGGCGAAGGAGAATGCGGCAAAATGAAAGGATTGTTTCTTCTCCCTTTATAGTTGTAACACGCGGATCAGCTTTTGGCCTTTGACCTTCAAATGCTTTTAATTCTTGTTGTACAGATGTATATGTATCTTCCCATTTTTGTTTAATTGATTCTAGAAATACATCAACAGGCAAAGGAGAATATTGTGCAGCTTCATTTACTTCTTCTTTTATCACTACACCCATTTTTTCTAATCCTTCTAACACTTCATAAATCCGAGCACGAGGAACACCAGATTGTTTACTTACTTGATAAGCACTTGATGTCCCTAAATATACGAGGGCTACATACGCTTTTGCTTCGTACTGATTAAAACCTAGCGACTGAATTTTTTGTAAGATTTTTTCCATAATAACCTTCCTATATATGGTTTTAAATAACGATAAACATTTAACTACTAAGACTAATAGTATCGTTAAACAACGGTTTAGTAAATAATTTCTATTGTGGTAACAATTACTGGCCTTTATGTAAATACAAATTGAAAAA
>NZ_JBALLY010000143.1:8375-8569 GCF_036963045.1 Bacillus sp. JJ864
GCATCTGGCCATGCATAACTGCGCCTGATATATTGAAAAACCAAAATAGATTTAGATAATTTAATTTATCAACTCCCCTTATTAGTCATTATTTTCAAACTTTTCATTCACAAGCACTTATAATTTTGCTAATATGTATTTAGTCACTACTTTAATAGTGACTAAATATCAGATCCTTTCGCTAAAAACAAATT
>NZ_JBALLY010000144.1:0-1210 GCF_036963045.1 Bacillus sp. JJ864
CATAAATTTCTTTTTCATAGTTTTCCTCCTATGTAATAATTTGCGAGACATAACATTTAAAATAATAACATATTAACTATATATTGTAATTTATTATTATAAAGAGCCGATAAGGAGGTGTCTGAACAAGTGTAGTAGGTTCCTAGCACCCACTCATCTTCAGGAATTTGAATAAAGGCTTGTCGCTGTTCCGGTGTAAGCAATTCTCTACCTCTCGCCATTTTCATACAGGGGTAGCTTCCCCAAAATGCGGATTTACAACGTTAAGCTGTTTTCAGCGTTAAAAACGAAAGATTTAACAACAATAAGACTTTTGAGACAATTTATACGAGACACTAGAAAGCTTTATTTGACGTAAAATCAATTAAGTCCCAATAGATTAAACCCAAAATTGACACATAAGATTGTGATGGAAATTAATCATTTGGATAAGATTACTACAGAAGTCATTGAGATAGCGAAAGACCCTTTAGTGATTGTGGAAAACGAATAATACAAAAAGAGAAGTCTGCGATTTTGCAGACTTCTCTTTTTATCCATATGCAATTTAGCATTTAAAAACTACGCAAATTATCTCCTAAAGTTACACGTTCCCTCCAATTGATAAATACTCCAATTCCAAAAACTTACTCTATTGGAACGAACTATGAAACATTGATATACAAAAGACTTCTTATCCTTATCTTTGTAAAAACGCAAAATCCTGAATCTCCCCCTATAAAAACAAAAAAAGAACCACTTTTACTTAAAGTGGTTAAAAAGTACAATATCGTATAAATAATATTTAATTTTCTAACATACCTTCTTTTTTATTACTTACTAATTGTATATCTTCAACAATTAATGAAAGTCTTTTAAATAAATCAACAAAGTTATTCACTGTAACACTAGAAAAAGCCACTTCATCTTCGGAATTCATAACTTTTTCATTAAATAATTTTGCTAATAAAGCTTTTTCTTTATTTTTAACATTATCCGAGTTACTTTTTTTAATATCTAATTCATCAAAAATATATTTTTGAAAGTCCTCCGATGAAAATAAATCTTCTATAGCCATATTTTCTTGTGTAGAAACAAATGCTAGACAATCTTCGCCTATATGAAGATCTCTTTTTATTTTATTAAAATTACGCTTACCGGCATTATCATTATCAAATAAAGCTATGAACTTTAAATTCCACCCCATTAATAAACTTGTTAAAGTAGAAAC
>NZ_JBALLY010000144.1:1273-5363 GCF_036963045.1 Bacillus sp. JJ864
ATTAACTCCTTGCGCTGGAATAATATTAAAATCTATTAATACATAATTACGTCTTAAATATTCCTTCATTACTTGTAAATAATAATAATCAGAGATTCCTTCAGTTATTATATTAAAATCTCTTGAAAAACCTATATTTCTAGTAATATCTAAACCAATAGCAGTAATAATAGGTGTTAATGTAGTATAATCAGAACCCTTATGTACTTTATTTTCAACATAAGTATAAGTAAGTTCATCTTTTATTACTAAACTTACTCTATCTAAACGATCTGGATCTATAAAATACGGACTATGAGTAGTTATAACGATTTGATGTTTCTCAGATAAATTTATTAGCATTTCTAGCACATCTTGTTGTGCCTTAGCATGTAAAAATAAACCTGGCTCATCAATTAAAATTACTGAATTCTGTTTTTTCTCTGCATTTAATGTTATAAAAAAAGATAAAAACCATTGAAAACCTTGACTTCTTTGAGAAATGAAAAAAGGATTAATATCATCATTATCATCATATATTTCAAAATAAACTCTTTCTCCATCCGCATTCATCTTAATTTTAATTTTATCCTGATTATAATAATTTTGAAAATCACCAGTGACAGTTGTAGATATACTATTTATAAGCTTACTTCTTTCTTTACCAAATACATTAAACAAAGATTCTGGGTTACAAGAAGTTAAACTAAAAAAATTTTTAATAACAGATTTCTCAATATCCTCTTCAGTAATAAATTCTGGAAGATGATCTTCAAAAGAATTAAACAATATAATGTTAGGTATTAAATTATAAAGGAAAGATGAAAACTGGTCACCATCAATCATAAGGCTTTTAAAACCCCTATAAGAACTTTTTAAAGCATCTATAATTACATCATCACCATAATCATATTCATCCCCTTGTTCATCCCATATATTACTTCTCAAACAATCTAAAAATCCTCTGTACTCTGATAAATCTAGGTTAGAAGAACCATCTTTTCCATCAAAAATATTAACATCATAATCTGTACTCAAATCTTCTAATAAAGAATTAACAGACTTTATTATCGTATTAAATTTTTCTTCATTCATTTCATAAAATTTAACCCCTGCATTCAATACAACATCAGCTATATCACCAGAAAAATGTGTTAAACTACCACGTCTTTCGATTATAAATTCACTTATATTTTTTGAATACTTATATTGATTAGTGAAAATATTTTCTAATTCTTCTTTACCATCTACAACAAAACATACTTTTACAGATGGATCTTCATTACTATAATGGCACTTATCTTCTTCTATAAATTTATTATCACTAAAACTCTTTAATGCTTTTAAAACATTGGACTTTCCTGATTCATTTTTACCTGCCAATATATTGAATTTAGAATTTAAATAAAACCTTTTAGAATTTTTAATTGACCTAAAATTTCTAATTTCAACCCATTTTATCCTCATACATACACCCACTTACAAATATTTTCCTATACCTACTTCATTATTCTATCATCAATACACAAACTTAACATAGTTGACAAAAAATAATTTGTATATTAAAACATTCGAATGTAAAAGTTTAAATATTAGTTTACATTCAAATTCCCTACATTATTGACTTCATATCAATTCTCCTGATATCCTTAATTTACACAACAAAAGTATACATTCAAAACACTGTAAATAAAGAGGTAGAAAATCCATGAACAAAAAACCACATCTCATTGATGTCCAACCCATCCGTAGCAAAGAGCAGATCGAAGATATGAAATGGGCCCTCAAACGCCATTGTTCAGAACGAGACTATATTCTATTTCTAATAGGCATACATACCGGACTACGTGTCAGCGATCTACTCCAAATCGAAACCCAAACCATATTAAAATTAAAACAAAAAAAGAGAAAAGAATTCAAAATCAAAGAGGGGAAAACAAAGAAAGAACGCACAATTAATCTCACTTCTATTTTTGATGAAGTTAATTCATACGCCCAAACATTAGAAAACACCTGGTTATTTCCTTCTCGAAAAGGAGATAAACCAATTAGTAAGATCCAGGCTTATCGACAATTGCAAAAAGCCGGAGATTTTGCCGGTGTAGAGTCTATCGGCACTCATACCATGCGCAAAACATTCGGCTATTGGTTCTATAAACAAACAAAAGATGTGGCTATGTTACAAGAAATACTAAACCACAGCACACCACAAGTCACACTTAAATACATTGGAATTAATAAAGAAGAAAAAGATAATATTCTAGATACATTCTATATTTAACTTCTATTTTAATCTTCACTTCATACTTTTAAAAATAAATTCATATTAAAAATTACTTTATATTTTTAAACTTTCTCATTTCAAATAATAAACAAATGATTCTTTTTTATGTTAAAATTGGAAATATATGTACTGGATGGAGGGGGAACTATTGCATAAAATTATTAATATTATTTATGGATTATTACTTGTAGTATATACTTTATATTCTTTTTTTATGAAAGATGAAAGTGATTTGAAAATAATTATTTTATTAACAGTTTTACTTATTGTTTCAGTCAGTTTAGAAAAAAGTAAAATAAAAAATTGAATTTCAATCTCATTTTTGCAAAATTTCGCATAAAAAAGACAGCTATATAACCTAGCCGTCCTTTTTATGCATTCTTTATATTTATTATATTCAAAGGAGATATAATATGAAACTTTTAAAATCTTTATTATTTTTTATTGCACTTTTATTTATTATTCCTATTAATTTTGTTAACGCTTCTGATAATAAAATTGATTATTATACTATATTACTAAAAAACAAAAATGATTATGAAAACTTTAAAAAAACAATAAATAAAAATGATGTAGAAATAATTTATTCTGTTGAAGAAGTTGGTATGATGCAAGTTAAAACTAATGAAGATACTATTAAAAAATTAGGTTTCAGTTCTTTTGTTAAATCATATGGTAAATCAATAAGAACAGTGAAAAACAATTTAAACTCCAATCCACTAAATAATGATACTATACAAAATTCACAGTGGGATATGAAAAAAATAACAAACAATGGGGAAAGTTATAAAATATTTTCTGGAACAAAAAATGTAAGTGTCGGTATTATTGACACAGGTTTAGATATACATCATCCAGATCTAAAAGAAAATATTGTTAATGGTTCTAAAAATCTAGTTCCTATTGGAGGATTTAGAGGACAAGAATTAAATGAAAATGGTGATATTAATTATTTAAATGACCTTTCAGGTCACGGAACATATACTGCAGGACAAATTGCAGCAAATGGGAAATTAAAAGGAGTTGCTCCTGGAATTGGAATCAAAGCTTATAAAGTATTCGGGCAACAATCAGCTGAATCAATTTGGGTTATAAAGGCAATTATAGAAGCTTCTAAAGATGATGTTGATGTAATCAATTTAAGTTTAGGAGATTATCTTTTAAATGGAAATTACTCTTCAAATAATAAAATTATTTCAACTGATATTCCTGAAATAGAAGGTTATCAACGTGCAATTAACTTTGCAATAAAATCCGGTAGTGTTGTAGTCGCTGCTGCCGGTAATGATGGACTTGATGTTAAAGATAAAATTAAATTAAATAACTTTTTTAAATCTTATCTAGAACTAAATGGCCTTGAAAAAATTAATTTTACTGGTGAAATTTATGATATTCCAGCTAGTTTATCAGGTGTAGTGACAGTTTCCTCTACTGGTCCTACTAATGAACTTTCAATTTTCTCTAATTATGGAAAAAATTTTGTCGATATAGTTGCACCAGGTGGAGATTTTAGATTACTTAATAAATACGGTTCAGAATTTTGGTCTAAAAACAAATTATATGAAAAAGAACAAATATTAACCACTGCACCAAACGGAGATTACATTTATCAATCGGGAAATTCATTAGCTGCTCCTAAAGTTTCTGGAACTCTAGCCTTAATTATTGATAAAAATCATTTTAAAAATAAGCCAAATAAAGCAATCAATTTTCTTTATAACTACGGTGTAGATAAAAATAGTAATTTTGGTCATGGTACTCTTAATGTATATAAAGCTGTCACTCATTAATATTAATATAATTTAAAGTTTATAAAATAAAAAGGTG
>NZ_JBALLY010000144.1:5410-8227 GCF_036963045.1 Bacillus sp. JJ864
CACCTTTTTATTTTATAAAGGAACACATGTAGCCATAGTTCCACCTAAATGTATTAATAAGAAACCTCTATCATTCCAATCACATAATCCTCCAGCAGCTGCAAGAGCAGACAATGCCCCAGCTACCAACATTGGTAATCCTAGTTCGGAAGCAAGAGCTGCTACTCCAGCACCAGCCCATAATAATTTTTGGGCTTTAACAGCTTGATCATGTGTAATTCTATATGTAGCTCTTGGTATTGCTGCTGATTGTACTTCTGATTGGCTAATTATATTAGAAATTTTGGATCTATTAATATTAATATCTAAAAGATTACTGCCAAATGAAATTTCACCTTTTTCAATTGATTTATTAAGTTCATTAATTACTGATTCGAATCTATTAAATGCTTCCTCTCTGACACCTGCATCTGAAGCGGATTTATAGTAGTTTTTAATAGTTCCGTTCTCTGTGATAATGGATTTTTCCTCAAGGTCAGATTTAGCGATTTCTAAACCAATATCGAGATTATTATCAGTTTCAGCTATAGTAATTGGAGTTCCGAAGTTGGAATTTATTTTTTGAAGTTGTTCCTTATCTACTGGTTTTTCACATTTGCAATCTGTGTTGTTTTCATATGGAGTTTGGGCAAATGTATTCATTGGAACTAAGGTACTAACTAATGCACAACTTAATACGCCTGTAATTAATTTTGTTTTTAAGCTAAATTTCTTCACAATCATTCTCCTTTTTTTTACATTTTTTCAACTTCTTTCTTAATGATATATTGAAATTTAATATAAAGTAATATTTAATTAAAAATATATTTTGATAAATTTTTAATTAAATATTCAGAATTTTAAATTAACAATTTTGCTTTATGGGATAGCATCCCATGCCCATCAAGTTAACCAAGTAATTTACTAGGTAGGGTATCTTTGCCCATCCCCTCGAAACGGGGGAATAGCAAGCAAACTATAGACAAAGTCCTTATAAATACAGGGTTTTAACTTCTTTTAATAATCTACATGTCAAAACGTATACATTTTAATTGACACATTTCAAATAATCATAAGTTGTATTTTTGAAATGAAAAATTCTAGATTTATAGCTATGTCATAAAGTGTACTTTTTGACATGGTGTGTAAATTTCTAATTAAATAAGCTTCTTCTCCCTTTTCGGGGGTTTGGGAAAAAATTAACCATATTACAATTTTTGTATAATAAAGCAATATTTAGAATGATAACAAAAATTTTTAGCATGACAAATTGTATTTTCAGATACACAACGTTTGAAATAGAAATATATCCTTAACTAAAGATAAAAGGACCCATTAATTGAGTCCTTTTATCTGACTTATTACCACTTGATTTTTCAGCCTATTGCCTAATTTGTATTTTACCACAGTTTTCAATAGAGACATATATGGGGTACCGCCATCATTTCGGAAAAAAACCACGCTAAGAGTATACAAGATTTTATACAGTTTTTCAGCTAATCCAGTAACAAATGAGAATTTTAAAACCGCGCCAGGATAGGAATGTATAAAACAATGCATAGAATCACAAAAAGAAAAAAGGCGAATCCCTTGTGAGAGTAAGGGCCGCCTATTGTCCTTGCTACCAATAATGTTACGTTATGTTAACTTTACATGAATATCTTATTCATCCGAATTTGCACAAGATTGTCCTTGCTGATGGTACAATTAGGATAACGGAGGAGTATTATGGGATATCTTAATCAGCTTTATGTAATACTGTTTTTTATAATCGGCATGGCAATATTCGAATTCTTCAAATCTGATTCACCAAAAACAAAGGATAAAAATCTAATGTTCATAATGGGCAGTTTAGGGGTAAATCTATGCACAATTCCAGTGGCTTTTTTTATAGGTGTGATGGCGACAGACTCTCCAGATAGTACTGAACTTGATTTTTGGAGAGGATTTCTCTTTATTCAAGCAATACCGCTCCTCATACTACTTGTAGCTTTGATATGGTGGCTTATCCGTAAGGGCAAAGAAAAAATCGACATATAGAATTTTAAAATGACTTCCGCTAACGAGAATTATGTAAATGAGCTGTCCATATGGACGGCTTCTTGTCTTTTTTGCTTAGCGTGTTTTTTTCCAAAATGCTGGCGGTACCCCATACCCATCAAGCTAAAAAAACGAGTTACCCCAAAACAATAAAAACGAGCAAAATGCACAAAATTTTCGTTCTGGGGGTATTATGAGATCTTATAACTTGATGGGGACATGGGGCGGTATCCCTTATAAGGATTGTCGTAATGAAGAGAGCTTTTTCCATTATTTGAGAATATTCAGTACAAATGTTGTGGTAAATGTGGTCATTTGTGGTACAAAAAAAGGATAGAACACACAGAATTATTCTGCTTGTGTCTATCCTCTTCTTTTATTCATATATATAATGTGTAACATTATATATTTATTTTTGTTGAAACAAAGATTGATTCAAATTTCTTGAATCTAAATAAAACAAAACAGGATATGGGATTTTTTAATTTAAATAATACTTCAATTAGGCGAAGTGTGGGTCCCGGGTAGTTCACAGAATTACAGAAATATAAAAATAACAAATTTGGTTGTAGGAATAACAAAAATATAGTTTCAAGATGAGCGTTTGGTTTTAAAATTGGTAAGATAATATTTTTATATTCAATCAATGCAACATTTTATGTTTTGTTTGTTTTATATAATAATTGTTTTATTTGTTTTATTTGTTTATATGTTTTAGGTGCATGAAATATATTGATATATAAGGAATTGTGACACTTAACTATAACAAAAGTGGTTTTAAAGATAACAAATTTGGTT
>NZ_JBALLY010000144.1:8423-21525 GCF_036963045.1 Bacillus sp. JJ864
AAAGATAACAAATTTGGTTACATAGTATACATTCTTTAAGATTCTTTATATTGGTTTTGTGGAAATCAACTATAACAAAGTAAAGATATTTGTTATAGTTAGTGTAGCAGTAGAGGTAGCGAAGAAAGGACGTATGTAGGTATGTCTATAAACCAAGATTTACAGGTTAAAGATAACAATATTGTTTCGAAATCGAATACTTTAATTGAAGCAAATTCACGTTTAAATTTAGTTGAACAAAAGATGTTACTTTGTTTGGCTAGTAATATAGAACCGAGCGATCGAGATTTTAAAACATATACATTTCCAATTAAACAATTTCACGATTTACTTGGTTTAAGTGGATCTACTAAATATACCGAGCTAAGTAAAATTACAAAGGAATTATTATCAAAAGTGATTGAAATTAGGGTAGGAGAAGAGCTGATACAAGTATCTTGGCTCTCTTCAGCGATTTATAATAGAAATAAAGGAACAATTGATATGCGATTTGATCCTTTATTAAAGCCCTTTTTATTAGAATTAAGTAGTAAATTTACAAGTTATAGATTGGCTAATGTTGTTAAGCTGAAAAGTACATATGCTATACGTATTTATGAATTATTAAAGCAATACGAAGATTTAAAAGAACGTACAATTAGTCTTGAAAATCTAAGATATTATTTAGATGCAATGGATGTATATCCTAACTATGCAAACTTTAAGCAACGTGTTTTGAAACCTTCTCAAAAAGAATTGAATCAAAAAACAGATATTTTTTTTGAATTTGAAGAAATTAAATCAGGTAGGAAAGTGCAAAAGATTAGATTTATAATACGTAGTCAAAAAAATAAAGATTCAGATTTAATTCGTTTTGAAGAAAAATTAGATCAATTTCAACAGTTAAATACATTTGAACAAAAAGTCAAACGTTTTGAGGAACGCTGTAAAGGAAAAGTATTTCCGAAAGTATTAAAAAAATGGAAAGAGCATGAAGATATTGTACTAGAGATAATTGATGATATACGTTTTCGGACAGATATAGATTCTCCAATAGGTTATGTAGAGTTTATGCTCAATTCGAGGTTAAAAGAACTGGAGGATAAGGAAAGATTAAATCCAGGTATTCAAACAAAAGAAGAGCTACATAGTAATGCTTTACTACAGATTAATAACATTATAGATAAAGTAATTAGAAAATATTCAACATCTACAGGCGCTGTAGCTACATTTTTAGTCAAAAATACAGCTATTGAAGAGTTAATTGGCTTAGCTACATTAGATGAAGCCGAAAAGATTTGGACCGAACACGAGGGATTTGTTATGGATAAAATTTATGAATGTATAAAAATAAATCGAAGAAAAAAAAGATAGAATATTGGGTTCTGGTGCAAAAATTCTTTACTAGAAACATAGAACGGAAATATCCTGTTAACGGGGAGATTAAACAGCTAATCCAAACAATTTATGAATGAATTTAACTTCATTTTGGGCAGATTTCACCCTTTGGTGAAGTTGCCCTTTTTTCATCATATGCATCGCTTCGATGCCATGTGAACTACTCACCACTTAGCAAAGCTTGAAGTGGAAGCTTCTCAGTTCCACGACGAAAGTAACCTTTCGTCTCCCTGAGCGTTACTTCGGATTATTCCACCCCTAGATGTCCAACGCTTGGACGTTCTTTTTTACGGTTGATATTTTACGCAGGAACCGAATGGCTTGGTTTTCCCACTCTATTTTCTTCCTGCAACCTTATATATCAAGTTATCAAAGAACTTCATATGTCTAGTTTATCAAAGGTTTTTGGCTAAGCAAAACCGAAATTCATCTCCTACCTACCGTTGGGCTATCGCCCTACACACGCTTGAGGAAGGAGAATTCTTTCGGGAAATTCGTTAAAGCACAACAGTAAAAACACTCTACAATGTTGCAGAGTGTTTTACCAGGTAATTTAGATGATAAAAAATCAAGATAGGTATTGAATCTGGACCACTCAATGCCTATTTTGATGTTATAACAGCAAAATACAATTGTACAATAAATATATGTACTAAGAGTGGGTCTTTAATTAGACAATTGTTGAGATTGCTTGTTTATAGATGAGTTGCTGCTGCCGGTTAGATTCAATCAAAATAGTAAACTTATCCGTTGCAATGATTTGTCCAGGTAGTCTAACGCCATTTTTTAAGAAAATCATAACTTGTTTCTTTTTTTCTATTGCTTGTTTGTATAAAATTTCTTGAAGGTCTCTCATTTAGATGGTTCCAACTCCTTCACCTTATCGGTATTATTCATGATTTCTAAAAACAAATATTCTTATACTATCATTTCTAATGCTTAGCAGCTCATTTCAGTGCATCGACAACTGTCACATAGATATGCTTAGGTTTTAAGTTCTTGGCAGCTTGATAAGCCGCGTATCCGCTTAATACTTGGTAGCGTTTAGAATGGTCTGCACGTTTCACAACGATTTGTTCAGAAAAAACCTTCTTAGCCTCATAATAACGGATCTGTTTTTGAATCTCATCTTCTGATGTACTCTTTTTTTGTTCCTCTGTTAATGCTCTAATTCGTTCCATTTTCATCTCCGTCGATGAATGATGTATCCGAAAGGTCTTCCCCTCGATGGCTATTTGAGGAATAGGTTTTGCAGGAATAAACCCCTGTCCTTGACGTGATTTCACTTTATATACAGTACCTTCTTTTGAAATATAGACCTGTTCAAATATTTCATTTTTGTCCCATGACCAGTACATGCGATATGTGTCTTGATGATGTACGAGTGCAAATTGAGAACAAAATTGCTTAAGGTAAGATAGAATCTCCTGTTTCGTAGAAAATAAGTTTCGGCAAAGGAGTTCTTGTTCTAACTCATTTTTCACATCTTGAATAGAAAATGTGACTCCATTTTTGCAATCTGGACAAACGATTCCCATTTTGGACTGTATCTTTTTAATCGATACCACTCTTTTATCACATCTTTGACCACATTTTTGACAAACACCATCGTATTTTGTATGTAGTTGTTCTACACGCTTGGATACAGTGGATTCGTTTTTTGATGCTTCTGTTTTTTCCTTTTTCTCACGTACCTTGGACTTTTGCTCTTCGTGCTTTTTTTGTAAATGTGAACGATACATAATACTGACGGGAGCGAACGTATACATTTCTTCTGGTGTATGGTCCATCTTTCCCTCTATCATAATGTCATTCGCATCGGCTAATGTATCCCCTCCTTCTGAAATCATCTGTAATAAGTGATTCCATTGTTCGGAACGAATCAGGACTGTCACTTTGACTGTGCGCTCTTCCTTATCAATATATGTTGTTTGCTTCGTAAGGTCATGAAAGTCTATTGCAAATAAGTATTCTGGATCATGTGCTAAATGACGAATATGCGAAGGTTTTCCTTTTACTTTAATGTGGATCATCGTGTTCCCTCTCTAACATGTTTAAATTCCGTATAAATTTATCCTATTGATTTATATGGAGCATTATAATTATACCATTTTGTATAGTTATAAAAATTAAAAATTCTTATTCTTGTAAATTTTGAAAAGGAATTCTTTTTTTTGTTTTGTACCTGCACAAGCGGTATCTCTATTGCATATAGCTAATAGCGTAAGTGCGCTAATAGCTAAATTTATCAAACTGCCGAATAAGGTAGTTTTTTTATGAAATAAGTAATATTACCGCTCATATCAAAAATTTTAGTTTTAAAAACAGAACACTTCATTTTTTTGCATAAAAAGGTGAATAACGTACAAACAGGAAAGAATACATTTTAGTAATACCGATATTACCGGAAAACAGAAAGGATGAGGGATGATGGAGAAATCAAAATTAAATAAACCTGTAGCATTTAATAAAAAAAATTTAAAGGATTGTATTATATTACAGCATGTAAAACGTCGTAACTTTTCTGGATACGTAAAGAAATTAATTTGGGAGGATATACCGGAGAAAAATAAAAAGCTATTACATGAAGATATGGGTGTGCAAGTACATTCAACAATAAAACAAGAAAAGAAAATAGCTAAAAAAGAAAAGAAATTAAGTGCTGCAGAACGCATTGAGCATTTAAAACAGCAAACAAAAAAGCAGCAGCCTTCTCAAGGCCCACTGCCTGTATTTTTACCCAATAAAAATATTAACAATTGATCCAATAATTGCACCAACAGCCACAGCAATAGCAACATGCATATTGTTAGACCTCCTACTTTAACGGTTTATATGTAGTATGTGTAGATTCTCAAAAAATATACGAGAGGTGTTGCAACATGGCAAAGACAGAAACAATTCCTTTTCGTTCGTTTATAGATCAGAGTTACAAAAAAAGAGTGCCCAAAGTGAAAAATACGAAAGATGCATTAAAAAAAGTGTTTGCTGCTACAGGTAGTACCTTAATATTAATACTTCCAAAAGCAACATTAGCTGCTGGAGTGAATGGAACGTTTGGTAATGTTCATAAGGCAATTATGAATGGATTCGATGCGGGAGTTGTTTTAGTAATTATTTTTGCGGGTGCTGCCTGGTCATTAGGACATCGAACAAAAGCAATTGAAATATTAATTGGTGCATGCTGTGGTTACATACTTGCCAGACATGCGGTCGATATAAGGGATTTTCTAAAAGGAATCTAAGGAGGAAAACAGCATGAAATTCATACTGGAAGGCGGTAAGATGATTTTGGCCAATGCGACAGGATATATCGGAGAAAAGGCAACAGAAGGCACCTTTATGGATAAAATGAATCAATTTAGTGATACTATTGTCGGAAAAGAAATGGAGTGGATTTTTAAACCTGTTGGAGAATTCATCATTCATACATTAGGGCAATTAGGACACTGGTTTGTTACAAATTTACCAGACATTATGGGATACAGTGCATTGACTACAGCTGGATTCATTATGATTGGATCAATGACTAATAAAGGTGGCATGATGAAACCACTTGCCTATTTTGCAGGAGGATTAATTATCGCAATTTGTATCCTTGGAGGTGTCTAAATATGATACAGGGAGAAAATTTTATAATTAATGATATGGAAAATCCCAATCTTCCTGTTTTAATTAACACTGAATACTTACCCGTATTATATGAACCTAAAAAGGTAAAAAGGTCCTGGTTTAAAAGAAAGGAAATTTATTCTTTAAAGCAATTTTTACAAATTGAGAAAAACAAGATGGTTGTATATAGGATTATTCCACATGCGGATGTATCAAATAATACAAAACGTTTGTGGCGAGCTATTTATAAAATGTATGAAATGTACGAAAGTGTTGGAAGTCGTGTAGAGAAAAAAGGATTCAAATTGCATTATCGTGAGAAGGATTATTTTTGGTGCGATGTTGTATTTAGACAGATTAAAGGTCAAAAAAAGATTGAATTTTATGTAGCTACTAGTGAGTATCAAGCATTAAAACTAAAGCGCAAATTAGAAAACAAAATGAGTGTTACTGTAAAAGAAGCCTCAATATCTGATATACAAATTCCAAATGAAAATACCATAGTACAGGAAATGAGATATTTAAAGCACGATATCTTTTCGCTGAACACGAACAGCAATGATACAAAGACGCCAATTGCTAATATCCTAAGTGTAATCGATGAACTAAACAATGATGGTGATATGTGCCGATTAAGTATTTGCAACGAAGCTGAGAATCGCCAGAAATGGATTAAAAATGCGTCCTGGGCTTTTGAAAAGTTAAAGAAAGGAAAACCACCACAACGAGCTAATATGAGCGGTAGAAGGCTTATAACAGGTACTAAAATTGGTATGGCTGCTATTGTAAATGAAATTAACGACTTATTAACTGATACATTCCAGGCGTTTTCGAACGCTTTTTTTAAATCAAATAAAAAATTTGATAAAGAAAAAGTGATAAAAAAGGGTCATACGACTGCTGATGAGGTTGGAACAAATCGCGTAAATCATGAAAAAGGCAATCAACCTGTTTTTAAAAGTCGAATACGTGTAGTTTCTCATTCTAATGATCGACTAACGAGAGAAACAATGGCTGAATCGTTAGTACTTTCTATGTTGGATTTATCCGAAACAAATGAACTGCATGGTGTAAAAATTAAAATTGGGTATCGTAAGACAGAAATTTTAAAGGAATTAAATACATTAGAGTTATCAAAAAAGACCAGATTTGATCCAAATGTGAATTTAATCAGTACTGATGAAATGAGCAAATTGGCTTTGCAAATGCCTGTTAAGGAGCTGCAAAGAAAATATGCTGCTGCTTTAAGTGTAAAAAAGAAAGTTGAAATTGAAATCCCAAGTATTATGCGGGATGGTAATGGGATTTTTCTTGGACATGCGGAATTGAAAGATGAAAAAATATCGATTTACATGCCCGTTGATAATCCAGATAGTTTTTACAGAGGATATGTATTTATAGGTGGTCAAGGAGCTGGGAAGGATACTGCAATTAAAAATTTCATTGTTGAAGGAAATACAAAACATAATATTAGTTTCATTATACCAGATGCCATTGTAGAGGAAGGGAATCGCGGCATGGCTGATGGTATACGGGATGCATTACCACCAGAGAAAATTATTGATTTAGATCTAAACGATGAGGATTATATACCTCCCTTAGATTTAACAGAAGTAATTACCAAATTGGGGCGTAATGGGGCTTCCAGATTTGCTGATGAAATGATTGATTTTTTACAGGTTGACGGATTAAACAGGAGTGAAAAATATCTGACAGATGCTGCAAAAGCGAGCAAAGGAAGTCTTTTTAATATCAAACGCATTATAGAGGATGAGGATTTTCGAGTTAGTCGTATTCAAGAATTAATAAATGAAGGGAATTTACGTCTTGCAAACGAGCTAATACATTGGGGAGATAATGAACAACTCGGTAATAAATGTGATCCCATTATAACCAGGTTAAATCGATTTTTTGGAAACGAAAGATTATATGATATCTTTGCACAAGATCCATTAAAGGACCTGGATTTTGCAAAATGGATGAAAGAAGGGAAAGTTATCATTTTACGGGTTCCAAATGCCAGAGGATTGGGAGAACATGCAGTAAAAACGTTAGTTCATTGGATCACACTTAAAGCTTTCATGACAAGGCTTTTAATGAGTAAAGAAGAGCAAGAAAATGGGGCATTCATCGTTTTTAATGAACCAGAGCAATATGAAAGTGAAGGACTAACAAAATTAATGGGCCGTATTGGAACAGAAGGACGTAAAGAACGCTTAGGAAGTATATATGCATTCCATCACTGGAACAAACTGCAAACCTCTTTACAAGAAAATTTACAAGGTGGTGGCGTACAACAATTCTTATTTATGAATGATCACACAAGGACATTTGAATTGTCTAAACATCGATTTGAGGAAACAATATCATTAGAGCAAGCATATAAAATTCCTGCATATCATGCGATTATAAGCGTAAGAGCTGGTGGAGAAGTGCAGCCGGCATTTATTTGCAAAATGGCACCACCAATAAAACAACAATATGATAATAGCTTTCTTACAAAAAGACATTCTCGTATGTATGGACGTCCTTGGACTGATTTGCAAGAACAATATGGATGAATTAGTCCTAAACAAAAAATGAAATAGGATTATCAAAGCACAAGAAAATGACTTCTTGTGCTTTTTACATATCCCAAAAGTCGGTTATTTTAGCGTTCCTTTCAATTTTTCTTACTGCTCGGATAATCTTTTGAACAACAGGGAAACTTGGGATATGAGCTTTATTATTACATAGTCTAGAAATTGTATTGCGACTAACTCCAGTTTCTTGTTCTAATTCTTGTTGTTCTATTCCATGCTGATCCAACCACTTTCCTAATTTGGTGCGGTTTTTACGTTTTCCTTTCATAAAAGTGCCTTCCTTTCTCCGTCTCTATTTAGCTATTATTTTGGACACTTTTAATCTGGTTTATACCTTTTTACCACAAATGGTGCATACGTCTTCTTAATGGTGCATATATTTAAAATAGATAAGGAGCTTAAGAGGTTTTTGTAATTTTTTTGTGGAATATGACATACATATACATTGCAACACTTGTTGATAAGGTCATGTATAGTGACAAGTGTTGCATCACGAGTTTCATAAAAAGATTGAGGTTTTATGAGTTTAATAGTCGATTTAGAAAGAAACATTGCAAAAAATCAGCAATGTTTTTTTGTTGTTGCTTTCATACATAATTTCTGAAAAGAAGGAGAAAACGTGTTGTATAAAAACAATGGATAAGGGCCATTATATTTCGAGTTAGATAATTTAAACAAGCAGAGATGGAGTGATAGAATATGATAGGCCTGTTAGTTGTTTTAGGATGTGGAGTAGTGTTTTCCTTTCTCTCACAAATTACAGCATCTCCGACTACTTACAATCCAGATCATGATACACAGCGAAGAAAATGCAGTAATAAATTAGAAAGAAAGGTATATGATGCATTATGTTACAAAGGCTATCATCCCGTTGTGCAACATAAAGTACAGAATACACGATATAAATTGGATTTTGCGTTATTTTCACCAACTGGTATAAAATTTGATGTAGAAGTTGATGGACCATTTCATCGAACACCAGAAGGGTTCAAACGAGACAGAAAGCGTGATAAATACATGAAAACGAATGGCTGGAAAGTGATTCGAATTACAGACATTGCTTTAAAAGAGGACTTCCAAAAGCAAATATTGTTATTAGAAGCAACATTAAATGAGCAGGGAATATATCCATCTAAAGACGCTGCATTCGTTTTATCAGAACAAAAATAAGGATGTATGATGCATTCCATCATACGTCCTTATTTTTAGTAAAGAGTTTTGACCAGAGTCCTGTTTTTTTTGTTCTTGAGTGGATGCTATGAGTTTTTGAGAATCTGGTATACATACTATGCAACGATTTTATATAAACATTCGTAAGAAAATCGTTGCATAGTATGTGAATATGACTAAAAAAATACAAACTCTATATAAATTTTTCAAAGGAATTAGTACAATATTACTATATTGAAAGTGTGGCAACCTTATAGCGGAGGTGATTATGTGGAGAAAACGGAGGATGTTGTAAGTGAAGTACATTTAAAGACGATAGATGTCTCACGATCCACTAATTTAGCGGAAAGTACAATAAGGAAATATAGCCAAGAATTAGAAAAACAGGGATATAAGTTTAATAAAGATGGTGATACAAGACTGTATTGCGCTAATGATGTAACTGCATTTAATACATTAAAGGAAATCAGAGAAAAAACTAAAGTTTCGCTTAGTCATGCTGTTGCTGTGCTGATGACACAGCATAATCGTGCGACACAAGGTGTAGCGCCAACGGAAGTTGCAGCAACAAGGGTTTATGGTGAAGAAGAGCGACATGAGATACAGGTTGTATCACAAGAAATCCGAACTTTTCTTGAAGAAATAAAGGCTGAATTTATAAGTTTTCAAAAAGAACTTAAAATTGAACGTCAAAGTAATCAACTTTTTAGAGAAGAACTCGAAACAGAGCGTAAAAAAAATCAGGAATTAGAAAAGAAATTGGATCTTATTATGGAAGAATTAAAAAAAATTAACAATAAAGCTGATACTTCCAATCAAGAACCTAAAAGAAAAAAGTTATTCGGAATATTTTAAGTCAGTATAATAAAAAGAGTTGCTCTTGCTTTGAGCAACTCTTTTCGTTTTCTAATAATCGGAATCCTCAAGATCTTCTTCATCTAATGATCCAGTGACGGTGGTACTTGTTATTAATTGTCCCATTTGACCTACATCTTTTAATAAATCCTCTTCAAGAGAAGGTTTTGTATTTTCTTCATTCGGCATAAGAACAGTTGATACTGGAGCCACCTGGAGAGTTGAAATTTTATGTGTAAGTTGTTCGATTGCATTCATCATTTGTTTTTGGTTCTTCGCAAGCTCGACGAGTTCATCTTTTGCGTTAAAATCCTCTTGTTTTGTTAGGTCTTGTTCAACTAATTGGATAATATAAGATGCAAGTTTTTTAGAACGAGCCTTTTTTTCAAGATGGTTATACACTTCTGTGCTCATATGATCGGTACGAAGTCCAAAAACTGTTTGCTTTTCTATTTTCTTGGTACGCCCCATGACGCGGCTCCTCCTTTCTGTCTATGCTTATTTTTCAGCTTTTTGTAGCATTTCACTGCGACTTTTCACTTCAAGACCATATAAATTTAATTTACGGGAATCTGGCATGAAAATATGATTTGCTTGGGAAATTTCCGCTCCGTACATTTCCTCTATTACTTCATGAATTGCAGTTTCTAAAATTGGAGCTACACCACCAAAATAAACATATTTATAAACTTTATCAGCTGGTGCTGGCATGACATCTTGAATTTTTAGAATTAAAAACTTCGCAAATTCTTTCAGAGAAGATTGGATTTTATCTGTAAGATCTACACGTTTTCCAGTATTCCCATCCACTAGTTCCATTTTAGGCTTTTGGAAGTTATTCACGATGAACGATTCAAACGAACGTAAATCAGAGAAGTATTCCAAAAACTTTTCTTTTCTTAGCTTTTCAATATGAGACAGATAAGCCAATTTATCGATTGGTTGCATGGAATCACGGTTTTTAGGCGGTTTTAAGCCTGCTGGCGATAAAACTAAATCAATAGTTCCACCACCAATATCCACTAACACCGTATCATTATTATCAAATTGACTTGCCTCTTCACGATCTTCCAATTCAAAGGTTTTCTTGATACCTAAACGTGCTATTTCACCCTCGATTCGGCAAGCAGACCTCACTACATTAATACTTAATGTTCGCTCCATTCCAGGAGTATGAATAGTAACTTGGTGGTCTCCAGCGAATCGATCAGACATTGCGCTCTGAGCTTCACTAAATTTTGCTGTACGCTTTAATAACCATATAGGTAGCATTGTCTGGAAGTATTCAATTTCTACTGTGTCATCATCTGATGCACGTTGTTCATTAATTGCGTGGTAAAAAGAAACAGCTGATAAGAACATAACGTACGGGATGTGACTTGTGATTTTATCATGAAGTTTATTAACATGATTGTTTGCTAATGCGTGTTTAGCAGCTTCGTCACCTACCAGGAAATATCTTTCTTTATCTTCACCAGGGATTGTTGTTGAAATTAACAGACGGGAAATTAACTCTTTAGGGTTGTTAATAGTTGCAACAAAATGGGAATCAGCTTCTTCTTGGCTGATTTCTACAACGTTTGTAGGGATCTCAACGTAATAACCATCAATTAAATTCATATCAAGAGAGTTACCAGAATCCTTATTCATCATTGAAATTTTCATTATCTATTCACTCCTTCGGTCTTATTTGTTAACAATATAACACGAATATACTTAAATTTGAAGTGTTTTATTTTAAAAAGTTAACAAAAAATATTTGTAATAAAACCTTATAAAATATTAAGTTTTTCAAGTTTTATTGTTTAATTAAAACAAAATGTTAACTTTATATTTGCAAGTTAACATTTTTAAAATTTAAATAAGAAACGTTGCTTCGTAACTCTAAAAAAGCCCTAGAATTCAGGTAATAAGGCTATTCTGGCGTTATTCTGTTCTTTTTGTTTTGTAGTTCATTCCAAAATTGAACGTATCTATGCAATGCCTCAACGCTTTTTAAGCCTAAGAACGCTTTAATTTCAATTGGTTTCATACCGTTTTGTAATGCATTTAAAATAAAGCGATTTCGTAGCATAGTAGGAGTTACATGAATATCAGCTCGTTTGATTTCTTTTTGTAGCATTCGCTGTACGGCGATCCGGGTTAATGCCGCAGGTTGATCTTTCTCATAATCCCAGCGAAACGTCTGCGGACCGAAGTCAAATGCGACGAAGAAGGAATCTCCGGTCTGTTGGCGCGGCTGTAGCAATTCCGGAATCGTATTGTAATATGAAAAAACGAGCTGCATGTCATCCTTAGAAAGGGTAATAGAGCGTTTATAAGCATGTAGTCCACCAGGCGTGATTGTGTTCTTTCCGAAATGAATGTCGTGCATAGAAAGCGTGATAATGTCCTGGATGGATAGCCCGTAATTCAACATGAAATGTACTAACAATAAGTTGCGATCCAAAATAAACTTCCTCCCAGAAGCCTGGTACGCAGTTAACCCGTCATAACTTTGCATAACACGTAATAGCTTCGTAACTTCTTCGTCAGATGCAAAGTGTTTAGAGGTAAGTCCAGCCGGTGTGACGTCGCTTTTGAGGCTGTCTGCAGCCCCATGGAATTGCAAGAAATTAATAAGAATGCCTCGTACACGCTTTACATTAGAAATAGACGCACCACGTTCCTTTCTAAGTGATTCTAAATAACGATCTAATATATTTGTATCAAAAGAAAGGAAAACGTCTTTTGGAGGCGACTTGAACCGTTTTTGGAGCCAAGAAGTAAAAAGAGTTAAATCATACCGATACTGTTTAAGAGTGGAGGGTTTACGACCGCGCTTTAATAAAGCAGTAAGAAAAATATCAACAGTGGAATCCCAGTTCATGGTTATATACTCCTTTTTCCTAAAAATTGTGTACCGCAATTATATCGAACAGACAAACAAACAGGCAATAGGGGATTCTGATCTTTGCTGTTTTTTGACGAGGCACTTACAGCTGTCGCTATGGTTAATGTTCGTAGGAATTCGTAAGAGGGAGAGGAGGTTGAATGCGAAGAAGGGGAACGCCTTGCTAGACAGGAGTAAGAGTAAGAAGCGAAGATGTATGCAGCATGGGACAGATGTGAAAAGCGAACAATAGAGGAAAGTAACAAGATAGAGAATGACGAAGATTGGGGAAGCCGCCGCCCCCGTTTATGTAGTTTTCTAAAGCTCCGCCTGTCAACGGTATTTGATTCTAGTCGAATCAAGATACCCTTAACAGGAGAGTAGTGTCTTCTCCCTTTATATTTGAATAAAATGATGCAAGTAGTTCTATTAATATTTGAGCGCATCTATCATCTAATGAAAAATTGATGACCGCATACATGACTATTTCATAGAATATTCATCAATATTTCATTGTTTTTTCATCATGAAATCCGCTTAAATAGGTAGCTTTCTTATAGGCCTCACCATATCATTCCGGGAATTCTGTACGTTTAGACACATTTTCGTCACAACTAACCCCTTTTACTGTACG
>NZ_JBALLY010000145.1:0-9905 GCF_036963045.1 Bacillus sp. JJ864
GCTGTAATGTCATTAATATAACCATCACCAATATCCTCAATAAAAAAATATTGTGAAGTCTTTAAAAAGAAACAATTAATATAATGTGAAAATGGAACATTCATATAACTTCCATTTTTCTTAGTGCTTAATAAATATTCGTCATTAATATGCATTACAACATGAAATAGATTTTTTTCAACTTCAAAGTAATGAAATAGATTTAAGTCCTCTTTCTTAGATAAAAAGGACCGTTTTATTTTGGATAATTTAAGGAGTTTGTCAGGATTATTAACATTAAGTAGTTTGAATCGCATCATATATCCCTTCTTTTTTTAATTGGATTAAGGTTTTTAACAGTTGAATAATAAAAGGTTGGATGTAAACATTTCGGTCTTTAAGAGGGAATTGATTTTCCTCAATAACAATTCTATTTCCATCTTTATATAATTTAACTGTTACGTACTTAGGACAATTTTTTGCCTCATAAGGAAATTCAAATTGTATATGAGACATTTTACCATGACTTTGGTATAATTCGTCTACTGTTGATATAGATGTGTCATTGGATGGATCAATCTCATATGAAAGTCTTTTAGTAGGGTCCCCATATTTGTCTATACGTTCTAATTTCGCTGCAGTCCATTTGTATTCCTTTTTTATTGCTCTAATCAATTTATCATCGATTCTAAAAGTTGAAGTTTTAAAGTTAAGAGACCCAATTAAAGCTTTCACATTTCCCTTCGCATCCTCTTCGCTTGATGTTGCAAATTTCATAATTAAATGGCTGTTGTCTGTAATCATTATGGAAGAAGTAATAAAGTATTGATGTTTCTTTCTGGCTGTTTGAATGGTTCCGTTAGTAAGTTTTGTTTCATTAAAGTAGCCAAGGCTACCTTGTGAGGCGCAGTAACTATTAATGAAATTAACTTTTTCAACTTCTTCAAGTGAAGTATTCATAAAGCCTTCACTTGTAATGTTTCCTTCTGAATCACAAATAGCAGTTTTTTTTGACATAATTACTTTTAAGTCTTCTAAAAGTAATTTACCATTTTCTGTGATAAATAAATTCAATTGTTCAGCTGTATCTAATGTATAAATATTTAAAAATAACACGAATGTCGCCTCTCCCTACATTTCATAGTGTACAAATGTAATTTTATCTAAATATAAAGGTTTAATAAGCCATATTGTTTAAAAGGTTGCATCCTAAATTTTGATTATATAGGAACAATTAACCAGTGATGTGTTAAATAAAAATACGCCAGTTAGCGCGTATTTATTATTTCACTTATTTAATTAGTGCTGCTTATCCCCAGGTCCACGATTCTTTTCTTTGTTTTTAATAAACTCCCAAAATTGCCTAAGTTCTTCTTGCTTTTCAGGAGAAGCATCTTTAATATCTTTGAACCAAAGCCCAAGTTCAGGATCGTTAAGTGTCTTTTCTAAATTGTGATCAATTTCATTCTTTTTAGTAAGCACAGATTCTTCACTAAGGAGAAAATCTACAGAAACGCTAAAATAGTTTGCGATTTCAAGTAAACGTGATTTTCTTGGTAAACGATCATCACTATTTTCGTAATGTGTTATAGAAGAACGAGGGATATTTAGTTTAGCCGCTAATTCTTCTTGGGAAAGTCCCCTAGACTCTCTAAGTTTTTTTAATTTCGCAGAAAATGCCAAATTAATCCCTCCTTTATAGGTAAAATTTTAACATGATATGTTCGTAAAAAAAACAGTGCGAAAAACGCACGAAATGATTGACACGTTCGTTTAAGGAACGTATTATATGATTATAAGGTGCGAAAAACGCACGTAAGGGTGGTGAAGAATTGAATAAGATTACCAATTTAAGAAAAGAAAAAGGTATAACCCAAGAAGATCTAGCATTAAAAGTTGGAATAACGAGAGCTTATCTTTCAAATCTAGAGAATGAAAAACATAAACCATCTTTAGATGTAGCTTTAAAAATTGCAGAAACATTAGAAAGTACAGTAGAAAAAATTTTTAAATAAAAAGTGCGAAAAACGCACGATTGATTAGGGAGTAGGTGAGAAAATGTCAGTAATTCAAATGGCCGTACCAACAGATCAGCAGCATAAACATATAAAAAGCACTTCAAGAGGTGACACCATGAGCCAACAAGAAGAATATGCAGCGACTTATGAATTTGGAAAAACGAAAGTCCATGTTGTGGCTCCTGAACCTAAATCGCAAAAGGATATTGATAAAATCCTTCAAGCATATTACAAGGCTGGTTGGGACATCATCAAAGAAATGCAAGTGAAAGAAAACACTGAGGAATAGCTCCTCTCTTTTTACATAAAAAATAGACAAGTTACGTATGTACTAAATTTATTGTAACCATTTGAAAACTAAATATGGAGGCGAACAAATATGGGAACAAGCATATACTGCAATTCAGCAATAGGGGAATTGTTACAGAATGCTAGAGAATGTTGTGACAATGTCCATCTGAAAACTAAGAAAGGACTATCTAAGTATCTTGGTATTACACATGAACGATTAACCCGTATTGAATCTGGACTTTCTAAACCAGAATTTGAGCTTGCGATGGATTGGTGCCATGCAACAGGGGCAAAGTTGAATCAACAAGCGATTAAACATATTTATGGTGTTGGTTTACCGCCTACAGATCCACGTTTAACTCAAGATTTGAATTTACAATTGATGAATTACATTAAACAAGCTGAAGAGGGGATTGTGGCAGCAAAGGAAATTATGAACTTGCAAGTTACAACAAGATCATGGCAGCTCGATGAAAAGAAGAAACACGAATACGCAGTTCATGCAAAGGAAATCTTCGATACAATCCAAGCTACTCAATGTGTAGTGCAAGCTTTGGAACAAGTGCATTTTGGCATTATGGAGCAAATACAAAGAAGTTGGTTGCAAAAGGCTATGGCAGAAAACGTTATTATTCAATCGGTGGATAGCTTAATGACTTTAACAAAAGTGCTGTAAAGGAGGAAGAAAAATGACAGTAGATTATAAGAAACCAAGTTTAAGAGAATATAAGGAATTAATTCGCTATGATGCAAAACTAACTGGTGAAATCAAAATAGCGAAAATATTTGGTGATGATGTAAAGTCAGTTGAATTAAAGCAAGAGAAGAAGTTAGTGGGTATTCGAATCAAAATCATCGAAGCATCATTCACTTTAAAACATAAATGGGCAAAAGAAAAAGCTACCGCCTAGGAAACAGTAGCTCTAAATATATTCAACAAAGTAATTATAACATTTTATTATTCATTCGGACAAGCACTGTGCTTGTCGTTACAACCAGAAAGGGTTGTTACTCTCTATCGCCTTTAAAGATCCCTTTCTGGTTGTAACGATGCGTACAGCATTAATAAAAAGAGAAAAGAGGTGAATTGATTGGAGTATCATGTTCCGGAAGTAAATAAACAAAAATATGTACATATCTCGATTGCAAATTATGAAATTAAAAACCCAACATCTTTTGATATTAGGAATCTAAAAGGAAAAGGAAAAAGTCATTTAACACTGGCCTTAGTGTTTGATAGCAATGACTATTCTCCAGATAAATTCACACGTTTTTTTAATGCATTTAATAAATTTATTGATGAGTTTAATACAAAAAGCTAATCGGTGACTAGTTATCTTAATCCGAATTTCTGTTTTAGATAACTAGTTGCCAATGATGACATGATAGAAATAGAAGCACTTGACAATGAACCTACAGCATTTTTAGTTTTTGACCATATTTCATTGTCACGAATAGTATCTAAGAACTGGTGACCATTCCATGATATTGAATCAACCGATAAATGGAATAGTTCACCACTAGCGTATTTATAGCTTCCATTTAAATAGCTAGCTTCGAGTAACTTTGAAAAACTATAAAATGTGTCATCAAATCCATGTTTTGATACGGTATCTAGATTGTTGAAATGCGGTAATAAAAAATGGTCATTAATAGTAAGTTTTTCTTCTAATTCAAGAAGAAGATCTCTTACACAGTCTTGGTTTAGTTTCATGGATTAACATCTCCCTTCAAGGGAGATTATACCAAAATAATAGATTTTGAGATATTTCTATGAAATTCGACAAGCACTGTGCTTGTCGTTATGACCAGAAAGGGTTGTTACTTCATCCCCTTAAAAAACTCTTTCTGGTTGTAACGATGCGTACAGCATCAATTTAAATAGAAAAGGGGTGTGATTCATGATACATGAATGCGATCGCCTTCATGATCTAGTTCTTCCAGGAGACTTTTCATTTGCGAATAAACTTCATAACTGTATGACTGCATGTATTCATAACATGTTTAATGCAAAATCAGCCGAAGAATCAAATCGCTGGGAAGAAGAACTGGATCGATGCATGAAAGAATTTAAAATGCTTCGTGATGCAAAAGAAGAACATGAGGTATCTAAAAGCTATCGTGTGGTGATAAAGGGGCTCCAAGCGAATGGAGTTAATGCTTCTTTAGTGAAGCGGAAGAAATAAAAAATCTATTACTCGGCAAAGTGATAGATAAATAGCTTTCAAAAATTAAGTTAGGTTAATTATACCAAATTAAACGCTGGATAACAATGGAGGGTGTTGCATGCTTTTAGACAAGAAATTACATAGAGTGTTGCTGAATCCTAAGATATTTCAGCAATCGGCATCAAAGCAACATCTCATTCATTTAGTGCAGCAGTATCTTGCAAAAGGATATAAGAATTATCGCTTATTACATATAGAAGATGGATTTGCGATATGTAAACAGGAGGATGAATAATATGGCAGTTTATAGAAATATTCAAATTACATTTTGGCAGGATTCATTTGTATTGGATCTTACTCCGGAAGAAAAGTATTTTTATTTGTATCTTATGACGAACAACAAAACGTCACAAAGCGGAATTTATGAAATTCCACTACGCGTTATTGAAATGGATACAGGGTATAATCGCGAAACTGTCGAGAAATTGTTGGAACGTTTCGCTGAGTACGGGAAAATTAATTACAACAAAAGAACAAAAGAAATTATGATACTCAATTGGCTAAAATATAATCCGGTTTCTAATATCAATATCGAAAAATGTATTTTGAAAGAATTGGAATTAATTAAAGATGAAGAGTTTTTGCTAGATTTTTATGAAAATTGTTTGGAATTAGAACGGACAAAAGGATATAAAATCGGACTTATCAAAGAGCACTTCCAAAGACGTTTTAAGGAGCTTGAAAGGGGCTTCGAAACACCTATGAAGAAAAAAGAAAAAGAAGAAGAAAAAGAACAAGAAAAAGAACAAGAAGAAGAGGCCGACGAAGTTGTTGAAGTTAATCCAATTTCTTTTTACGAGCAAAATTTCAGTGTTAGCATTTCTCCTTTTATTGCAGAAGAAATTTTACAGTGGGTCGATGATCTTAACTCAGGGCTTGTTATTAAAGCAATGAAAATTGCCTTAGAAAAAAATATTAAGCATATGACCTATGTAAATAGCATTTTACGAGATTGGCATGATAAGGGTTTTAGAACTGTTGAGGAAGTAGAGGCAGCTGATAAAGAGTTTCGTGCTAAACGTGTAACGCAAATGCAAAAGCAACCAGTTTACCAACAAGCAGTTATGTCTCAAGCTACTAAGCAAGTGCTACAGCAGCAAGAGTCTTGGCAACAAAATGCGCCTACTGATGAAGAACTTGCAGCGCTTAACAAACAGAACGGATGGATGATGCAATGAGTAACGAAATCATTCGCAATATAGAAGCCGAACAAAGTGTTTTAGGTAGCATCCTTCTTGAAGGTGATTTAATTAAAGATTGCCAGTTAAGAGAAAAACAATTTTCACATCCAGCACACCAAATTGTTTTTAAGGCTATGAAGGAATTAGATGATGCTGAGAGTCCGATAGATCTTGTGTCGTTAATTGCTAAATTTGATGAAACATTTATCCAGCAAATTGGTGGTGTAGAGTTCTTTGTTAATTTAACTGAGGTAGTTTCAACAACGAAGAACTTTTCTTATCACGAAGGTCTAGTTATCGAAGCTTGGAAGATGAGGCACGCTCAAGAAGTAGTTGTCGATTTATATAACAATCTTAAAAATGACAAGGATATTAGCGCGATTAGTAACACAATTGATGAGTTGAATGCCATTGAGGAGACGGGCTATGCAGGTGAATTTGATTTAAGAGGAACTCTTGTAGAGTTATATCAAAAAATGCAGATTGATGTTGGTGATTTAACAGGAATAAATACTGGTTACAATGACTTGAATAGAATGACCTCTGGATTACAGGAAGGTGATTTAATCATTGTTGGTGGACGTCCATCTATGGGAAAAACCGCATTTGTGTTAAACATCGCGTATAATGCAGCAAGTTCAGATGCAGCGACAGGAATATTTTCACTAGAGATGGGAGAAGAACAATTGCTTAAGCGTATGATCTCAAGCGCTGGAAACGTTGATGCAACAAAAATGAAGAACCCTAAAAAACTATGTAACATCAAGGACTGGGAAAAGATTAGTCAAGCGATGGGACTAATTAATAACTTGCCGCTAGAAATATATGATAAGCCAAATGTAACAATGCAAGAAATTTATGCAAAGACAAGAAAATTAAAACGTAAATATCCAAATAAAAAAGTATTAATAGCAATCGATTATTTACAACTTATCGTTGGTGATCCAAAGCATAAGGGAAACCGTATGCAAGAAATTGGTGAGATTAGCCGCAAGTTGAAATTGATGGCCAGAGAATTAAAAGTTTGTGTAATTGCATTATCACAGTTAAGTCGTGCTGTTGAAAATAGACAAGATAAGCGGCCGTTGTTATCTGATTTACGTGAGACTGGACAAATTGAGCAAGATGCTGATTTGATTGCATTCCTATACCGTGAAGATTATTACGATGCAGAAACAGCTAATAAAAATGTAACTGAAATTATTCTAGCTAAACAGAGAAACGGCCCGGTAGGCGTTGTAGAACTGGCTTTTATTAAAGAGTTTAGTAAGTTTATTAATCTTGAAAGTAGATTTGATAACGAATCTAGGCAGGAAGCATAGTGATGTTGTGATGATGAGAAGAGAAAAGAGTGAGACACATGCCAAAGCAGTTAACAATCTTTGATGTGGAACGAGTATCTGAATTTAATATTAAGAGAGCCAAAGTTCAATATTCAAGCTCTCAAGTGCGTTATGCAGATGTAATCGTTCAAGTTCCACGTGGAGCTAAAGCGATGGATGAGTTAAAACAAACAACCGCATATGACGCAAAGTACGAACTATTTGAGGATTATACGATTGGAATTTGGCGATATAAACGAGCGGAAGATAAGCGGTTTGATTGGGAAAAAGCTGAAGAATTATGTAAGCAAGCAAGGGATACTAAACAAGCGATTCCAATTCGACTTTACTTATCAGTAGAACAAACATTTATCCCAGAAGATGTTGTGCAGTATTTATGAGATTACACAAAATAAAAAAAGCCGAGATCACTCTCGATTTACTTCGACAAAGTAATTATAGCATATATGGGAGTGATTTCGGTGGGGATTATTAAAGAAAATATTGCAGAAATGAAAGCTGAAATAGATTTAAAAGAAAACAAGATTTATGTAGTAAAAGATGGACAAATCCATAAGATAGATCCACCGAACAGTGGACATGGTGAACAATCATTTGTATATAAAAATGGAAAAGTGACTCGTGTTGATGAGCGAAAAACACAGTTACTTTGATACCAATTTTGAAATTCCTCACAAATGGGGAAAGGTGATTAAGACCAAATTTGAATTTTGTACAGAAATGGGGAAGAAATATGAAAAAGTTTGAGTGTAGGGTAACTCGTGTAGATAAATTTGTTATTGAAATAGATGAAAGTAAGATGGATGCAAGTTGGTTAGAAAACTTTAAAAATAATTTTTATAACATTGAAGACTTAAAAGGCCATGCAGATATGATTGCCCAGTATAGAGCTAGGTTTGGTCATGAGTGTATTGAAGGCTATGGCATCCCTTTAGAAAGCGGAAAACTTCCAATTGGAGTTGCTAAAGATGATTGGAGAATCTTTGATGCCATCAATATCCAAGTGGTAAGTGAAGACAATGATTGTGAAGTTGAAGTAGAAGAAATTTAAATAAGAGCGTTATTAGAATACAAAACAAAAAACTAAGGGAGCGATAAAAATGAATTTAGAAAATAACATTAAAGACGTGATTAGCAAGAAATTAGTGGATGGTACGGTTGAAAGATTAATTGAGGAACAATTAGAAAGAGGTATACAGAACGCATTGGAAAATCTATTTCGTTCTTACGGAGATGTAACAAAGATTATTGAAGAAAAAGTGAAATCCGTTATGGTTCCATATCTAGAAAACTACGATTACTCAAATTATGTCACTAAATTAGACAGCGTACTAGTTGAGGTTCTGAAAGGTTCAGCGCTAGAAAATAAACAACTACTAAGTAATTTTCAGGAGTTAATGATACCAGCAGCTGAAAAAACAATTACGGTAACAGATCTGTTTGAGAAATGGAAAGAGTATGTTGAACAAAATGTAGAAACAGATGGATTAGAAGTTGATCATGATGATGAACCAACGTATGAGTATGTGGACGTTAGATTTGAAGTGGATGAGGATGAAGGTAGAGAATGGAGTTCCTTTAAATATGCAACCTTAGTGTTTGAATGTGATCATGATGAAAAGATGAGCTTTGCTCTTCGATTATCTAAATGGAAGGAAGAAAATGAAGGATGGGATATGCAATACGATAAAATTCCAGACTTAAAATCTTTAAGACATTTAAATTCTTTTGAAATGTTACTAATGAAGTTGAAGCAAAATGGAACAAAGATAATTCTTGATGAAACATATGACAATGATTCTGTTCA
This sequence comes from Bacillus sp. JJ864, assembly GCF_036963045.1. Taxonomy (NCBI): domain Bacteria; kingdom Bacillati; phylum Bacillota; class Bacilli; order Caryophanales; family Bacillaceae; genus Bacillus; species Bacillus sp. JJ864. The sequence continues at coordinate 8,848 of NZ_JBALLY010000145.1, forward strand.
ACCGGAAGAAAGACCAGAACTATCATATTAATCTTTAACAAAATAGTTATTTTGGAGAAAAGGGAGAGATTGAAATGATTAAAGAAAAAACACTTAAAAGTAATAGATATAAATTTAAACATATGGACATCGAAGTTTTAGAAAGAGATGGCGAAAACGTATGTGCATTTAGTGCATCATTTGTCCATGTTGAACTTAACGGGAAGATTAGTCCTGGATTAATGGAAGTAAACAAAACTCTTTGGGATCAGTACTCAAATAAGCGTCCGAAAGGTTTCTGGGTATTAAGAACTGTAAGGAAAGATGACGGCACAACAACCACTGTACTTGTATCAGATAAATGGTTTTATGAAACACTTTCGTCAGAAGAAAGTGCGGAATTTGAGAAGCGACTAGATAAAGAAATCGGTGTTAGATCATAATAAAATCCTTATTTTAATCAAAATGAAAAGAGCATGCATAAAAACTGTGTTGTGCATGCTTATAGAGATTAGAGGGATATTTATGCTACAAAAAAGGTTTAAATGTAACCTTAATCTCATAATCCAAAAAAGCTACGTATAGTAGCTTTTCTTTGTCCCGTTTCTAGTTCAATTAATCATCCTACCTGAAAAATACTTATACTCGCAGATACAGCTGTTAAAGAACCTCCATCATTATTTGAGAGAGTGATAGTACTAGCTGAAGAAATATTGTTTACTAAGGTTAATGTTGAAGGAATAGCTGTTACTGTAAAAGCGACAGTACCTTGATTTAGGGTATGGGGTGAACCTGTTCCATATCTTCCGCCTGAAATTGGTGTCCCGTTTAATGCAAAGGAAAATTGATTTTCACGAGTAGCCATTAATTGAAACTCTGCTACATATGTCCCTATTGTATTAATTATAATATTTCCAGTACCTGCTATATGAGTAAGAGCAGTTCCTATTATAGGTCCATTTGTATTAAAGGTAACATTACCTCCTACTGAAACTGATTGGTTAGTAGTATCAAAAGTATATAGGTAGTTTGTTAATCCTAATCCGGCAGGCCCAGTAGAACCAGTAGCGCCAGTAGAA
>NZ_JBALLY010000145.1:10117-14009 GCF_036963045.1 Bacillus sp. JJ864
ACCAGTAGCGCCAGTAGAACCAGTAGCGCCAGTAGTGCCAGTAGGTCCAGGTGGAAAATAAGGAAGAATAATTTTATTAATATCAATAAACGGAAAATTATTGAACAAATATTTGTTTTTGGGGTCTTTGTATTCTATCAAAATCACCTCGCTTATGTGTTCAAAAAAGTAGTAAGATAAAATCTTTTTAATAGATATCTCATTCTTATATTATTAATTTAATTTATTTTAGACACAACAAATAACTAATATAGGGTATCATTCGTGTTTCTAAATTTTAATAAAATCGTTATTTGAGAGAAAGGGAGAATAGAAAGATGGACGGAAAATTTTTAGGGAAGATTGTAAAAGCCGAATTTGGAGCATGGAGGGATAGATCTTTCATGATGGGATTGCAACTTGAATTTCGCTTTGATGGTAATTGTGGGGTTAATTGCGGCGGAAGACATCTTGTTAATATTAGCGAACAATGCCAATGGGATTCGGAAGAACAAAAGCATAAGGCATTTCAAAGAGTATTAGAAGAGACGAAAGGTATTTTAAAAGATGCAAAAGTAAATACTGTTTCGGAATTAGTCGGTAAACCTATTGAAATTACTATCGAAGATCAGATGTATAAAGAGTTTCGAATTTTAACAGAGGTTTTGTAACAAAAACGCTATTTTGTAAAAAAATTAGGACCTGAGGTGCGCTACAGGTCCTAATAAAAAATATGTAAAACGTTAGGGTTATCTTTATATTACCAAAAATGGTAATTAAGTTCCATGTGTTGGTTGTTGAGAAAAAAATTAGAAGGTATTAATAAAAATTTCATTTTGTAGAAAAGGAGAATTAAATGAAAGGCTCTACAAAGTATCAATTATTAAAAGATGATTTTGATCATGCTGTAAAACAGGTTGAATTGAAGAATAAAGAGATTGAACTTCTTAGAGCAGGACGTGAATCATCCATATATGAGTGCCGCCAATTGTTTAACGAACGGATGAAACTTAAAGAAAAAATTGAGTTTTTGCAAGATGATGTTCAAGTAAGAGATGAACAAATTGAGAGGATCGAGAAGGAATTACATGAATTAAAAAGAGCAGCTAACAAAAGCTAACTGCTCTCTAAAAAGGATTAAGAGAAAGAAAACTGGACTAAGCTGTTTAACAGCGTATCTATAGTATGTATTGATGGTGAAATATTATACAAAAAAAGCAGTCAGCAAAAGCTAACTGCTCGGCTGGTTCTCCAAAAGGGGGGAAAGGAGAAAGGTTAGGGACTTCATTAAAAGAATTCTGGCTATCGCCTATCTACAGCATTGACGAAATATTGAGTTTTATTCAGGGGGGAAAAGAAAATGGCTACTTTAAAACTAAGAGTTGTTAACGATAGATTGGTTATTGATTTAAATAAAATGACGGATGATTACATGGAATCTTATGCATACGACGGAATGCCAAGTAAGTATGATACGGGTGAGTTAGCATGCGCACCAGCGATTGGATATGTAAGTATTCCAGAAGGGCAATTAAATAAGATCATGGCTGAGTATGAGAATGGTGGAGAATGCGGATGGTGTGGTGAAATTAGAAAAGAATTACGCGGACCACACTTATTAGACTTTGTTCCAGGTGAAAAGATGTGCCGCGATTGTTGGGAGATGGACCGTAAGAATTACTTAGGTGCGATTGGTGAAGATATTGGCCCATTCGATGCAAAATAAAAGAGCAGCTAGCAAAAGCTAACTGCTCACCCTTGGAGAGGGAAAAACAGGCATACAGGTTGTGAGTTCTAGGAGATGCCTGTTTGTAGTATGTGCAGATGGAGAAATATTATGCGGAGGGATGAGAGATGAATAACAAGTGTAAGGAATGCGGTGCAACATCAAATTTAGAATACAATGCAGGAATTTGTTATTTATGTGGACATGACAATAAGCAATATAAAAAGAAAATACCGTATTGCGTTAATTGTAATGAGGAATACAAAGGTAAGGATATACCAGATTACTATTGTGAAAAGTGTGATATGTACACTGTTATGCATAAATAAAACTCAACAAAATAATCCTTTTATAGTCCTACTGGAAGAACCAGCGGACATCATTCTATGGAGCGATATTAATATCGTTCTGTAGTTTGGTGTCCGCTTTTTTATTTTACAAGAGGTGATGGAATGAAGTGCTTTCGTGATCAGTTACGAGAATGGAAGAAACAGCAACAGAAAAAGAGGCCAAAACGAAAAGAAGAACAATTAAGTGTCCGCGATATAGAGGAATTAATGGGAATGTATCGACCAAGATATGTACGTAATCGCGGTGGAGCGTTCAGACAGAAGTAATTAAAAATAAAAAGGAGTGGTCTTACATGATTAAACAATTATCTTTCTTACCAAAAATCGATAGAACAGCAACACAGGAACGTTTGGAAGGTGTTCTTGAAAGTGTACGTATATATAGACAGTTTGGAATGATTCGAAAAGAAATGAAAGTCACTCCTTCTTATGAAGTTCGAGAGCACGGACCTACACATGCAGTTGGAAATCCATTAGAAGATGTTGCGGTAGCAAATCTACAGCAAAATAAGCGTGAAGAATGGCTTGAAAAGATGTCATTTCGTATTGACCAGGCATTGAGTCGTTTTGGTAATGGTCAATCAGGAAAGAACCAAAGAGATATTATTATCAAACGATACCTTGAAGATGATGATGTATGTGATTATATGATTTATAACGAAATGGGAATGAGTGAGCGGACATACAGGCGTGTTAAGGCAAGAGCATTCTATAAGCTTGCTTTTGCACTTAGATTAGAAGTTTATGAGCAAGAAGAGCAAGCGGGAGGTGATGGACAATGAATTTTGTTCAGCCTATCCGTGATCCAGAGCAGATACAACAAATAAAAGAATATTTGAAAGAGAAGAGTGAACGTAATTATATCCTGTTTGTTGTGGGTGTTAACACTGGATTACGCATTAGTGATATTTTGAAGCTAAAGATTGGTGACTTAAAAGGAAGCCACATCTCAATGCGTGAAATGAAAACAGGTAAGCAGAAACGTATTCAAATTACTGCAGCATTAAGAAGAGAGTTGAAATGGTTCATTGAAGGGAGAGAAAATCATGAGTACTTAATTAAAAGCAGACAAGGTAGTAACAAACCGATTGGTCGTAGTATGGCATACAAAATACTTAGAAGTACAGCAGCAGAGTTTGGTATAGATGAGATTGGCACACATACATTACGTAAGACATTCGGATATCATATGTACATGCAGACAAAGAATATAGCGTTGCTTATGGAGATATTTAATCATTCATCAGAAAGAGTAACACTTAGATATATAGGGGTAAACCAAGATGCAATGGATAGAGCGATGACTAAGTTTAAGATTTAGTAATTCGCTTTTTATTTATGTAGATGGGCAGGTATAACATAAAAAGTATCGAATAAATACATTCAATAGTATTGTTTGCTTTTGATATGAATATTAGTTAAAGATACGTTAATTACATTCCAGTCAGTAACCAAAAAGGCGATTAAATAACAGAGGAGCAACTTACATGGAAAATATATTAAAAGTATCATCAAAATCAAATCCCAATTCAGTTGCAGGCGCAATTGCAGGCGTATTAAGAGAAAGCGGTAATGCAGAAATTCAAGTGATTGGAGCTGGCGCTACAAATCAAGCGATTAAAGCCATTGCTATTGCAAGAGGATTCGTAGCTCCTAGTGGTATTGACTTGGTTCTTATTCCAGCGTTTCACGAGGTTTCAATCGATAATCAAGAAAGAACAGCAATCAGACTAATTGTAGGTCCTAGAAAATCTAGGTCTAAGAATAGACCAACGATATAAGAATATTTGAAAAGACCGATAGAAGTCGGTCTTTTTCTTTTGCGTGCCCAGCTAAG
>NZ_JBALLY010000146.1:0-3880 GCF_036963045.1 Bacillus sp. JJ864
CCATTTAAAAAAATGCTTTTCTGCCTTTTTTTCATAAAGTAACTGAGTAGTTACAAATTATTTTAATTTGGACATAAAAAGAGGCGGCTACCAAAAGCTTGGTGATTACCGAGTTTTTGGTAGCCGCTTTTTGTTATTTCTTGATTAGTGTGCCTAATTCTTCTGTAATAGCTTGCATTTCGCTAATGCTAAATGTATCGCGTTTCATAACGTGTTCATAAATGTCACGTAAGTCTTCGTACATGTCTTCATTGAAGTTTGAAGCTCTCATTGCACCAGCGTTTACCATACGTAATTTTTCTTTAATTGCTTCTACCATATATTCAACGTTCTCTTGTGTTTTTACGGATAAATCCACGGAAGTGTCCCCCTTTAAAATAACATAGACTTATCTTAACATTTTTTTTATCATTTTCGTTAACGGAAGTTTGCAATCGTATTAAATTAGTATCTATTACCTTTATAAGTAATTGTTGATTGTTTATACTAAATATAACAAATGCATCATGAAGGGAAGAAACAAATATGGTTCGAGTTTTATTTGTTTGTCTAGGAAACATTTGTCGTTCTCCGATGGCAGAAGCAATTTTTCGTGAGCTTGTCAAAAAAGAAAAATTAGAAACAGTAATTACTGTTGATTCGGCTGGAACTGGGGATTGGCATATCGGCCATCCACCTCATCATGGCACACAAAAAATTTTAATGGAAAATAAAGTGTCCTTTGAAGGAATTAAAGCTCGTCAAGTAGAAAAAGAAGACTTAACAAAGTTTGATTATATTATTGCAATGGACAATAAAAACTTAGACGATTTAAAGGTTTTAGGCAAAGCAGGCGGCTATATCGGCAGACTATCCGATTTTGTTCCAAACGGTGGTTGGACAGATGTTCCGGATCCATACTTTACAGGGAACTTTCAAGAAGTATATGACCTTGTAACAGAAGGATGTGCAAAATTGTTAGCGTTCATTCGAAATGAGCAAGGAATATAAGAATGTTAGTTCAGAAAGTAAAATGTGAAACTCTCATTGATGATGAGTTGAGCGAATCAAGCTCTTATGGTAAGTTTAATCTTAAATTTTTTCTTTTGGGATTTTCTTGTTCGTTAGAGTGAGATAACTTTCTAACAAAATAGATGAAAGGGTGAAGGAATATGGCAAAGAAGGGAAATCTTGTACGAAATATTGCGATTGGTGTAGCAGCAGGTGTGGCGGTTTCTATGTTAAAGAAGGAAAATCGTGAAAAGGTAAAGCAGACAGCAGGGAAAGCAAAAACAAAAATGATTGAAATTGGTGAAAATGCAAAGCTGAAAGAAAAGGTACAAACAGTTACAGATAAAGGGCGCGAGCTTGCTGATTTTAATGTTGTAAAAGCAAAAGTAGCGGAAATTAAAAAATTGACGCCAGCTGTTGTGGAAACATTCAAAGAGACGAAAGATATTTTTATGAAGAAGAACAATGCCAAAGAACAACCAGAAACAATCGAAATTCAGGCGATTGTACCAACAGAAGATTTAAAGATAGAAGAAGTTGCATCGGAAGATCGCGGTATGAAGGAACCGATTGCAGAAGAGAAGAAATCAGAAGCGTATATTGAGTTAAAACAAAATAAAGAAGAAAAGCAAAGCGTTTAAAAAAGATGAAAACATTTGTGCAAAAAGCAAGAACTCATCATGTTTTCACATTTGGAAAAGACTTGTATGATCGAACAATGCGAGATGATCTGGCGGGCTTAGCAGCACAGCTCGCTTATTTCTTCTTGCTTTCTCTTTTTCCAGCGCTCGTTTTTTTAATAACGCTTCTTGGATATATTCCAATTCAGACAGAAGATGTACTAACCTTTATAAAGAATTATGCTCCAGAAGATGCAATGAGTTTAATTGAAGCAAACGTACATACAATAGTGAATAACCAAAATAGTGGGTTATTATCGTTTGGTTTACTTGCCATGTTATGGTTTGCATCCAACGGTGTCAATGCAGTGATGAAGGCATTTAACCGTGCCTATGATATTAATGAAACCCGTTCATTTATTTCAACAAGAGCATTGTCAATTGTATTAACATTAGCAATGATTTTTATGATTGTCTTCGCTTTAATTTTACCTGTATTCGGCCAATTAATTGGATCAGCAATTTTTAAAATTTTAGGTTTATCTGATGAATTTTCGTTTGTGTGGAGTATTGTTCGATTATTACTAAGTTTTCTTGTATTGTTTGGTTTATTTTGCTTTTTGTATAAATTTGCCCCAAATCGTCATGTGAAGAGAAGAGAAGTGATGACAGGAGCATTATTTGCTACGATTGGATGGATTGTGGTATCGTATTCATTTGCGTACTATGTCGATAACTTTGGAAATTACTCTACTACATACGGTAGCCTCGGTGGTATTATTATTTTAATATTATGGTTTTATTTAACGGGCTGGGTGATTTTACTTGGCGGAGAAATTAACGCACTCTTGAATTATTATCGAACGAGTGACAATAATTCCCGTAATTAAAAAGAATCCTTTATTCCATACTAAGAGGGAATAGGGGGGATTATTCATGGGTCAAAACAAGACTGGTAATAGCAAAAATGATAAAAATCAGCGTAAACAACGCAGCAGCTCGCAGCCAAAACATAAAACGAGCAGCAGTGCAAACGGACATAATAGTTATCATTAAAAAAAGGGTTCCATATTGGAACCCTCAGGCTTTCTCCATAGCCTGAAAAGAGCTTAGATTTTATTTATCTAAGCTCTTTTTTTATTCTTTTGAAGTTAATATAAAATCACTCACATGTTTACATATACCTTGTTCAGACATTCTTTTTAATAATTCTTCTGTTAAAAATGTCTTCTTAAGATTATTTTGAAACATAAAATCTAAAGTTTTAAATTGTAAATAATCATCATTTTCACTAATTGAAAAATCAGGGAATTGTTCTCTTAACATTTTAAAGATATTCAAAGCTTTTGATTTATCTACTAGTAAGACAGATAATCCTGGAATAAAAGTGAGAACAAAATCAATTTCTTCGTCTGTTAATTTTTGTTTTTTTAACCATTCTATTACAGTTAATTTCTACATTATCAACATCCTCTCTTATATCAACCAATCTGCTGCTCGAATAGCGTAAGATAAAGCAATTGCAATAGTTTCAGCGGTTCCTTGACTAGTTACGCTTGAATTTTACTGATAGGTTGATCTCCTTTTCGAGAAGGGAATAGCCAGGTACTTTCAACAGTTTGGGCATAGGTATACACTTCTTCAAAAATAGATGTGATATTGATCATGCGTTTTTTCATCGTTTTTCCTTCTTTGATCTTGAATTTTTTTCTTTGTTTTCGTTTCAATTTCAATATTGTTTGAGTTTCTAGCTTGAGTAGATCACTGACACGTAACCCTGTATGAATGCCAATAAGAAATAATAGATAGTCTCGTTCGGAACAGTGACGTTTAAGGGCCCATTTCATATCTTTAATTTGTTGTTTATTACGAATGGGTTGGACATCAATCAAATGTGGTTTTTTGTTCATGGATTTTTCGACTTCTTTGTTTGTAGTGTTTTGAATGTATACTTTTGTTGTTGTTTTTTAAGGGTATCAGAGAAAATGGGATGAGGTCAATGTTTTAGATATATATAATTAAATATGCACATTAACAATATTAGGAATGGTATAATTTTGTTAAAAGGAGATGATTTTATGTTGAAAATAGAACAAAACAAAGTAAGTTTAATTTCAGGAATTAGCTTATTAATATTGGTTTTGACTAACTCTTTTATAAAAAGTGATTTTTGGGTTATTTGTATAGCTGTAATTTTAGTTTTGTTTAATTTAGTTTTATTTATTATTTCTAGAGATATAACAAAAACTAAGTTACTTAGAAAAATGAAT
>NZ_JBALLY010000146.1:3976-5759 GCF_036963045.1 Bacillus sp. JJ864
ATAAGCGATTTATTAAATCAATAATCCAAGAATTAATAATAACTACTGTAAAAATAACTAAAATAGCAACAATATTTTGATTTGAAGATATGTATGGTATCAGTGGACCACGTACCATCCCAAAAAATATAAGAGCAAAAACTAAAGACCAAATAAATTTCAGCATTAATTCGTCCCCTTTTCTAATAAATATAGCACAAATAAATTAGAAAATAATGTAAAACAAGCGGATTAAACCTTCAAAAATCAAATGTAAACTTTTTATTAAAAGTTTACATTTGATGATGATTTGTTTAGGAATCTTCATAGTTATCTTTCTTGGTTATCATAATATGTTTTATCTGCGTATTTTTTATCTTTTCCTTTTAGATAGGCTAGGATTATTTTTGGATTTTTAAGTAAAGCCCAGTCTCCATATTTATCAAATCTTCTGCATGAAGTTATCATTCCATTTTTAATTGTACCGAATTTCTTATTATTTTGTTTTCCCCATTCTTTTAACCGTTTAGCAAAATCTGCATCTTCTGCCATAAGCATGTTTTCATTAAATCCGTTGATTGCCATAAAGTCTTTTCTATAGCACCAAAAAATCCCTACAGATATAGCTCCATACTTAAAAAGCAAGGGGATTATTATTAACATCGCGGAAACGAATATTCCTAAAGATATTCTTTCAAACTTTCCGGTTACTCCACCGCCAATGTATTTACCTGAAGCTAAATATTTGTCTACATTAAATAACATAGACTCTGTCATTTGGCTATCAGCATCTATAGTAATGATTATTTCTCCGCTAGCTATTTCGGCCCCTGCATTTCGGATCTTGGATAAGTTTTTATCGTTATTTTTTAATGTAATACAGTTATACGACTTTGCTATTTCCTCTGTTTTGTCTGTGCAACGATTTAAAACAACTATGACTTCAGTTTGATCTTTATATGTCTCTGATGCCCTTGCAATTGAATCCAAACATTTTCTAATGTACTTCTCTTCATTATGTGCAGGGATTATAATAGAAAACTTCACATCTTTTTTAAAATCTACCCCTGAAAATTCGTTTGTTTCATTCATAATATTCCCCCTTTTTTATAAAGTTAATATTTTACATACATAATATATATTAACATTTATGAGGTTGTATTATAGAAACTAAAAGTAAACTATTATACAGAATTTTACTTTTTGTCTCCATTTCGAAATGTGGAGGTTTAGCCCCCACACGATTAGTCAGTACTCACACTCAAAAACAAGGGGGGAATAAATTACTTTACATAATTAAAAAATATTACAATTATTCATTAAATATGATATAGCAAAAAATGTTGTAAAAGCATTATCAAAGTATTGTTTGCTAGTTTACTAGTCGATTTGCAATCAAAATAAAGAAGTACCAAGACGATTATTTTGTTATGTTTCTGAAAGTGATGTATTTGCATGTCTAATGGGATGTATTATGAAGTATGCGACAACGGATCGAGAAGGATATCGTCATTATAAAGCGGACAAAAAAGACTGTGCAGTATATCCTTTGCGTTCAGATTGTTTTTCAACGACTCAAAAACGTCGAGAGATTACGCGTCAAAGATATTGCACGAGAATACAAGCGAACGAAAACAGGAAAACGATTATATAAAGTACGCTGTTCTAAAATTGAGCGGAGTTTTGCCGATGCGAAAGAACTACATGGCTATCGATACGCTCGATTCCGAGGGCTGAAGTCTGTCCAAATGCAGGCATATCTCACCGCAGCCTGCAAAAACATGAAAAAAATAGCCCTTCAACT
>NZ_JBALLY010000146.1:5791-13299 GCF_036963045.1 Bacillus sp. JJ864
AGTTGAAGGGCTATTTTTTATTGTTTCGTACAATTTTTTTATACATAGTTACAATAAAAGTCATCAGAGTGTTGGGAAATCCGAAGGGTTTCCCAACACTCTGGGGGTTTCATATTGGAACCCTTTTAATTATTTGCCTTTAATAACCGTAATCCATTTAAAATAACAAGAATCGTACTTCCTTCATGACCGATGACACCTAATGGAAGTGCTAAAAATTGCAGGAAGTTTGAGCAAATGAGTAGCATGATGACAGTTAATGAAAAAATAACATTTTGCTTTACGATGCGATTCATTCGTTTTGATAAGCGAATTGCTTGTGCTAAACGAGAAAGTTCACTTTTCATTAAGACAACGTCAGCTGTTTCTAACGCAACATCAGTTCCTTCTCCCATCGCAACGCCAATACTTGCTGTTGCTAAGGCAGGAGCATCATTAATTCCGTCACCAACCATTGCCACTGTACCGTATTTTTCTTTCAATTGTTTTATTGTTTCTACTTTTGTTTCTGGTAAACAAGATGCGTAATATTCTTTAATATTACTTTCAGCAGCGATGGCTTTTGCTGTTTGTTCATTATCACCTGTAATCATAATCGCTTTGACGCCAAGGGCTTGCAGTTCACGAATGGCTGCAATTGTTTCTTGGCGCAATGTATCTTTTAAGGCAATAAGACCAAGAATACCTTGTTCATCGCTGACATATACAACCGTTTTTCCTTCTTGTTCTAAACGGACTGAAATGCCGTTATGAAACGTTTTTGTTTCTTCTCCAATAAAATCAGCTTTCCCAATTTTGTACGCTTTATTTTGCAGTGTACCTGTTAAGCCAAATCCCGTTACATCTTCTACGTTTTCTGGTTTTGTTAACGTAATATCATATGCATGCTTTGCGTAGTTCACAATGGATTCTGCTAGAGGATGTGTAGAATGACTTTCAATGGACGCTGTAATATGCAATAACTCTTTTTCAGATATTCCATCACGCGTATATATGTCTGTTACTGTTGGCTTTCCTTGTGTTAATGTTCCTGTTTTATCAAAGGCGATTGCTTTTAATGAAGCTAATCTTTCTAAATGAACACCGCCTTTAAATAAAATACCATGGCGTGCACCGTTTGAAATTGCCGACAACGTAGCTGGCGTAATCGCTGCAACAAGTGCGCAAGGAGAAGCAACAACGAGTAGAATCATTGCACGGTAAAATGTTTCATTCCAGCTCCAGCCAAGTGCATAATGAGGAACGAACATCATGAGTGATACAACAAGAAGTACGCCTTTTACATACGTTCCTTCAAACTTTTCAATGAAAAGCTGTGAAGGAGATTTTTCGCTTTGCGCATTTTGCACGAGGCGAATAATTTTTTGGAACAATGTTTGATCGCTATGTTTTGTAATTTCTACTTCGATGGCACCGCGTAAGTTAACAGTTCCTGCGAATACTTCATCACCAGGTTTCTTTTCATTTGGAATCGGCTCACCTGAAATAGCTGCTTCATCGATATTCGTTTCACCCGTGCGAATCATGCCATCTGCCGGAACACGTTCACCTGGTTTAATTAAAATGATGTCACCGATTTGCAGCTGTTCAACGGGAATACGTTCTTCCGCCCCGCGTGAGATGCACAGTGCTTCCTCAGGCTGTAAGTCGAGCAGTGCTGAAATTTCTTTTTGACTTTTGCTCATTGTGTAAGCTTCCATAGCTCCGCTTAAAGCGAAGATGAAAATTAAGATCGCGCCCTCTGTCCAGTAGCCGATAATGGCTGAACCAATCGCTGCAAAAAGCATGAGCATTTCAACGTTCAGCTCTTTTTCTGCGAGTGTGTCTTCAATACCTTCCTTTGCTTTTGCATAGCCTCCAATGATATAAGCCAATACGTAAAATATAGTTGCGGTTGTTGTTATGTCATTTCTTGTTAACAACCAACCGATCAAAATTAACACGCCGGATGTAAGCGCAAAAATAAGTTCATAATGCTTTTGAAATGTTGCAAGCCAAGATGAAGAATTTGGCGTTCCTTGTTGCTTTGATAATACTTTTACTTCAGAATTCATAGCTTTTTTGCTCCTTTCTATTTGAGAAAAAATGTATTATGGAAACTTTTATAAAACAGTGAAAAATGGATGGTGAATAAATCCACTTTAATTTTCTAACATATAAACGCTATGCAGAATACAATATGACCGCTACTAGCTTTCTCCTTTTGTTTTAAACTTTGCATGTGGTAGGAAAAGGCCCTGACCGTTTCTATGCGCGGCCAGATGCTCTCGTCCCCCTCAACAGAAAGAGGTTTTTTAACTTGTATATAAATAGCTTTCTTTTTAGGGTGGCGGCCCCGTTTGCTTTAATAATGCTTTTATTTCAGAGTTCATCGTTTTTTGCTCCTTTCGATTGAGAAAAAGAATCATCATCGGTAGCCTTATAAAACGGCGAAAGCTGCCATCCATCTGGATAGCAGCATTCTTCTAAGTTGAAACGTTCTTTTGTATTGCGAACATTTTTACTGGTGAATTCATCTCGTTTCACTCCTCTCATTGAGAAAAAGAATCATCATCGAAACCCTTATAAAACGACGAAAGCTGCCATCCATACGGATAGCAGCATTTCTTAGAAAACACACTCTGTGTAGTTATTTACTTTATTATTATTACTATTCTAGATTGTAACATATGTTACCTTATCGGAAAAGATTTTTACTTATTCCGCTATTAGTGGGGGAGAAACAAAGAAGGTAAATTTTCTTTATCGGAAAATGGGCAAGAAAACCCCATCTTCAAAACGTGCATAGCCAAGTTTAAGGTGGGGATGAATTGCCGGTATATTCGTAAAAATATTCCAGTATAAATACGAATATATGTTCTTTTTTGTTGTTTTGTAGTATCATAAAGGAAAGAAGGAGGTGAAAATGATGAAGACAGAAAAAGAATATGCAACTTATCAAATTTGGATCAAGAAAGGTCATAAGTTTTACTCTTACTTCTTAGAAATGTGTCAAAACGCAAAAAATCTCTACAATACAACAAACTTCTACATTCGCCAAGTGTATACGGCCATGCGTACAGAGAAATTTTTACAACCACTTCAACAAGAAGTTCTCTATACATTACAAAAACATATCGGAACCATGAATGAAAATCAACTTCGTGCGTATCAAAAAAGCTTGCAAAAACAGAAAGAAAAGCCGGCAGAAGAACGGAAAGAAATCAAGTGTAATCTTGTTTACGTTACCGACAAAAGAGAAATCCTTCCTATCCTATAACCTCTTAGATTGTTTGTTTAAAACAATGAAGCAACAAGACTATATAAACCTACCATCACAAGTGAATCAAGCTGTTATGAGAAAGCTTTACCAAAACTGGGGTTCATTTTTTGATTCCGTGAAAAAATATAAAACACATCCTTCCACTTTTACTGGCAGACCTCGCATTCCAGGCTATATCAAATCATCTATGAGACAAGTTGTATTCACAAATCAAGTATGTAAACTCCAAGATAAATATATTCGTTTTCCAAGAACAAGTGTCAGATTAAATATCGGTAAATTGTTTGGACATATCGAAAATCTAAAAGAGGTACGTGTTTCTCCTGCTTACGGGAAGTTTAAATTGGAAATTGTGACAGAACAGTCCGAGCCACCACCTAAGCATGTTGACAACAATCGTTATATGAGTGTTGATTTAGGAATCGATAACATTGCAACCATTGTAACGAATATAGGGGCTACTCCTGTGCTAGTAAAGGGCAATGTGATCAAAAGTATTAATCAATACTACAACAAACAAAAGGCGCATTTACTGGGGATTCTTCGTCATGGAAAAGAACTAAAAGAAGGACCACATACATCAAAACGTTTAGAGAGGCTTCATGAGAAACGATTTCTCAAAATAAAAGATCTATTTCACAAAATGAGTTACCATATTGTTCAGTTGGCGATTCAACACGAGATTTCTACGATTGTGATTGGGAAAAATACATCGTGGAAACGAAACAGTGATATGGGAAAACAACAGAATCAATCCTTCTGCCATATCCCACATAATTTACTCATTGAAATGATTACCTACAAGGCGAAGCGACAGGGTATAATGATACAAGTCGTGGAAGAATCGTATACAAGCAAAGCATCCTTTCTAGACAATGATGCGATTCCCACTTACGGTGAGGAAGACATTCCTGTATTCAGTGGAAAACGGATCACACGTGGATTGTATCGTACGAAAGAGAGGCTTCTACTGAACGCAGATGTGAATGGTTCCTATAACATCTTAAAAAAAGCAGTTCCAAAGGCATTTGCCGATGGAATAGAGGGGTTGTGCCATCAGGCAGCTGTGTCAACTCCACTCGTGTTAAGCATCTTTTGAAGAAGATACACGAGAAACCCCCACTTCGAGATCCGGAAGAGATAAGTGGCGGGAGTTTTCATGAGTATTGTTCATAAAAAGTACGGAAAGGAAGACATCTAGTGAAGGCAGAAAGATTTTTTACACATCCGCTCGGTGTATTTGTTGCAGCATTAAGTGCAACGTTTCTATGGGGCAGTGCGTTTCCATTTATTAAATTAAGTTATGTCCAGTTAGACATTCAGCCTCATGAAGTAGGCGAGCAAATTCTATTTGCAGGTTACCGTTTTTTCTTAGCAGGAATGATGCTTTTATTCTTCTTTAAATTGTTAGGGAGAAACGTATCGTTTCAAAAAGGAACAACGAAGCAACTTGTTCAAATTGGTCTGTTTCAAACGTTCTTACAATATGTTTGTTTTTATATTGGTTTGAGCTATAGTACGGGGATTGAAGGTGCGGTAATTTCTGGAACATCGTCATTTTTTCAAATTGTATTTGCGCATTTTCTATATAAAGATGACTCATTAAATATGAGAAAAATCATTGGTGTCTCAATTGGTTTTTGCGGCGTCATTCTTGTAAACATTCCAAAAGGAGATATGAATTTTCACTTTGGTATTGGTGAACTGTTATTATTAGGTGCGGCAATGTTGTACTCATACGGTAACGTTTTGGC
The DNA here is from genome assembly GCF_036963045.1 of Bacillus sp. JJ864. NCBI lineage: Bacteria > Bacillati > Bacillota > Bacilli > Caryophanales > Bacillaceae > Bacillus > Bacillus sp. JJ864. The sequence goes on from NZ_JBALLY010000146.1 coordinate 10,808, forward strand.
GAAAGAAGGAAGTAAAACGATGGATGTAGGTTATATGACCGCATATCAGATGATTATCGGTTCTCTAGGCTTATTGTTCATCGGAATTTTCCAAGTTGAATTGATGCCATTTACATTCCATATGCAAACGTTACTTATGCTACTATACTTATCATTCTTATCAGCAGCGGGATTTTGTATTTGGAATACCGTGATGAAATATAACAAAGTTGGAAAAGTATCGATGTATATGTTTTTCATTCCGGTATTTGGTGTTATCTTATCAAGCTTGATTTTAGGAGAAGCCATTCATTCTTTCGTATTGTTTGGATTGGCGTGTGTAGCGACCGGAATTATTATCGTGAATCGTACACGTAGTGAAAGAAACACGGCGAATGCGAAAAGTAGCGTAGTGTAAAGAGGTTCATAGAGAGCCTCTTTTTCATGTGGAAAGCGAAACTTGGTAGAGTTTGGAACAATTTTTTGATGAAAATTATAGGGAAAAGAAAGGAAAATGATGATTTTATATCGAATAAGATAGAAATATTAATTCGTCAAGGAGAAAAATATGAATGGAATGTACGTACTGTTAATTGGACAAATAGTTTTATTTTTGTTCGGGACCGTTTATGCAATCAGACAATCAGAACAAACAAAGAAAAATGAACCGTTGCCCTTATTCATTCGTTTACTTCTCACATTTTCATTAACTGGAGCTGCGATATGGATGTGGGTACAGGATCCGGTAACACCTTATCGCCAGTGGGTTGCAATCGGGATGATTTTATCAACAATTGGTGACTTATTTATGGCCGGCTTAATTCCATTTGGGCATCGTCTCATTGGTGGAATGGTGACATTTGCGATTGCACATTGCTTGTATGTTACTGCCTTTTTAGAAACGGGTATTTCGTGGAATGGCTTATATATTGGTTTAGCGGGATACGGTTTGTTTTTAGTTATTGGTTGGTTCTTTTTTATTCGCAATCATAAGCAAGATCGCTTATTTACAATCGGAGCGCTTGTATACGGGCTTTGGGTTGGCGGAATGGCGTGTTTTGCGTTTGCGCTTGCTTATTTGAATCAAGGAATGTGGTGGATTTCAGCGCTAGGTGGTTTCCTATTTGTCATTTCTGACTTTATTATTGGAATTACGGATATCGGTGGACGGAATGTAAAATATGATCCCCTTTTAGTTTGGGCAACATATGTAGGAGCACAAATGTGCATTGTTTATGTTGGGATATAAAAAAACAAGCTGGTATGTAACCGGCTTGTTTTTTTGTACTATTTATTAGGCTACGATATTTTTTTGTTGTAAAGCAGCTAAGCTATACTCATCAGCGGGTTTATAACCTTGAGCTAAAAGATCATTAATATATAGCTTATTATAAATAAAACAGAAGACTAAATTAGAAAAACCAAATGTAAACATACTTGCAATTAAGATAATCAAAAGCCATTTCCAGTCTCCACGAAACAATGTTGGGAAGAAGCCGAAGAAAAATACAGTCCAACTAAACCCTAGTTTTGTTTGTTTGATTTGTCCAGTTTTTTCATTTTTAAGCATAACTTTCATGATGAAAACGATTCCTCCTAATACTTTATGTACTAAATAAAAAGACCAGAAGTGTTATATTAAATATTTGTATATTAGGATACTTTTCAGAATATAATTGTAAGATTTGGTGAAGGTTTTACTTTATCCCACATTAACGAGCAGTGATCTCCTTATATTAAGGGTGAGAGTGAATGGAATGTAAATGTTAATACATAAAATGTGAAAGAAGAACTGCCCTCAAGCAGTTCTTCTTTTGTTGTTGTTAAACAATATGAATTTTCGTGGAAAATGTTAGATTTTCTTGGGTGAATTGTCCAGGTAATTTCCTGATAATATAGAATTTATTTACAAAAGTATTTTATAATGTAGATAATAGAGGGATAAGGGAGAGGCGTATGAAGAAGAAAAGTCGTTTGAGGGAATTCATCGAAGTATTTGCGGTTGCATGTGTGCTTGTCTTTTTAATGAAAGTATTTGTCTTTTTTTCAACGACCGTGCAAGGAGCTTCTATGCAGCCTACTCTTTATGAAGGGGATAAGGTCATTGTAAATAAGTTAGCAAAGCAAATTGATAGTTATGATCATGGTGATGTTATTGTAGTAAAAACGGATAATTATTATGTGAAGCGCATTATCGGTTTACCTGGAGATACGATTGAAATGAAAAACGACCAGTTGTATATCAACAGTCAATTACAAAAGGAACCTTATTTAGAAAAAAATAAGAAACACGCAAAGCAACTGATGGTGAATTTAACAGAAGATTTTGGTCCGATAAAAGTTCCGAACAACAAAATTTTTGTCATGGGAGATAATCGATTAGTTAGTCGTGATAGTCGCAATGGGTTAGGATTCATTGATAAAGATGATGTATTAGGAAGTTTAGTTGCAATATACTACCCTTTTAACCGGGTGCAGATTATCGATTAGAAGGTCGTGTTTCCACAAAAAAA
>NZ_JBALLY010000147.1:0-733 GCF_036963045.1 Bacillus sp. JJ864
AAGTAGGATATATATATAATATGTCCAGCGATATCCTCTTCGATATTCTCAACTAATTCTCTCAATCTATTCGTCTCATTTAACAGCAATCTCATTAACTCTTCTTTATTCAAAGTATGAATCACTTTTTTCGGCGGTACTAAAATAAAAGGAGCTTTCATTCCTTTTCCATGCTTTTCTTTATATTCTGCATATATATCATGAATTTGATTATGAAATGTTTTCTTTCTTCTCATTTTTGCATACGGAATCAGAACAAAAGAAAGTTTTGTCGCGACTTTGAGCATTCTTGTAATTAAATATAAATGATATAAATGCTCTCCAATCGACCATTTCCCTTCTTTTTGCTGCCATAATTGTTCATTTGAAATACCTTGTACTTTTTGAAAGAAACAATGCCGCTGCTGTTGTAAAGTTTGAAAATGGCGTGATATACTTTCAGATTTCATCTCATACTCCCTTCATTTTAACTCTTAATTCGATTCATATACATATATTGTAAAATTATACCACAGTTATTTTTGGTAGACAAAACGAGCAAACATGTTTTATAACACGCAACCAAAAGCTGCTGGAAAAGCTCCCTTACACGCTGGTGACCCTGGCTATAGCCATAAATTAGATAGAGACCGCGACGGTATTGCCTGCGAAAAATAATATACATAATTTATAATCATTTTTTGCTCAATCTCATCTCTTTGAAATTTTTTTCATCACATATAATATTAATGGA
>NZ_JBALLY010000147.1:748-26457 GCF_036963045.1 Bacillus sp. JJ864
CCCAGGCACCGGGTTTTTCGTTATTTTTTTTCCTCTTTAATTGCTGTTTTGATCGTACCTGATTTTACTTTATTTCCATCAAAGAAGCGTAACAAGTCACCTTGAATAATATTATCGGACATTTTCAATTCTGTTTGTGCTCGATTAATAAGTGGTTTTGCCTCTTGTTCTGGCACTTGAACGACTTGACCATTTTGACGATTGTAGAATGTGTTGTTGTAATAAATATATTTGTCTGTAATAAAGCTTCCATCACGTTCTACAACGAATGGTTTGCGTTCTGGTGAAAATAAATCATGACCAAATTCAATATCATTAGAAGTATCAACTCCTAATAAGTTAAGAATTGTTGGTTTTACGTCCACTTCACCAGCAGGAGCGGTCATTGTTTTCCCCTCTGTTTGACCTGGAACATGAATAAATAATGGTGTACGTTGCAGTTGCATGTGATCATATGGAGTAATTTCATTTTTCCCTAAGAATTGCGCCATCGCACGATTATGGTTATCTGAAATACCGTAGTGATCACCGTAAAATACGATAACTGAGTTGTCATATATTCCCGTTTCTTTTAAGCGTTCAATAAAATGTTTTAAAGCTTCATCTTCGTAACGTGCTGTAACAAAATAGTTATCTAATGTTTCGTCACCTGAATTAAATGGTTCAATCATTTTAATGCTGTCATCATACGTAAACGGGAAATGATTCGTTAACGTAATAAAACGAGTGTAGAACGGCTGTTGTATCTTTTGTAATTTGTCCACAGATTGATCAAAAAATTCTTTATCCTTTAATCCCCATCCTATTTTATTCTCTGGTGTAACTTTATAATCTAATTCATTGTAGAATCGATCATACCCTAAAGACGGATACATCATATTGCGATTCCAGAACGTAGCATTATTCGCATGGAATACTGCTGTATAATAGCCTTGCTGATGTAAAATTTCCGGAGTTGCTTCATACTCGTTTCCAGCATTCGTAAAGAATACAGAACCGCGGTCTAACGGATATAAAGAATTATCAATCATAAACTCTGCATCAGATGTTTTTCCTTGTCCTGTCTGATGATAAAAGTTTTCAAAATAATAACTTTCCTTTTTAAATTGGTTTAAAAACGGTGTAACTTCTTTTCCATTTACTTTAGAATCAATTAAAAAAGACTGCGTTGACTCTAAAGAGACCACAATGACATTCTTTCCTTTTGCCATTCCAAACATATTTGGATCAGGTTTTACATCCACCGTCTTCATATAATTTTCGGCTTCTTGAATTTTACTTCCATCCGCAAATACTTTTTGTGAGCTTGTCTTTACTTGCAAACCAAGATCGTATACTTGATGAACATATAATCCAAGGTTTTTCACAAGCATCACGCGATCGAATGAACGAGTTAATAATTCAGGACGTTCTTTTTCCGCAAAACTAAGGTTTACCATAAAAATTGCGATACAGATTAAAAAGTATAGTGACTTCATAGAGCCAGATACACGTTCTGTTTTTGCAAAGTTCGGCTTCTTTTTCGCAATGTAAAATAAAACGATAATATCTAAAAACATTAATACAAATTTAATGTTTAACAATGCTTTGACACTAGATCCTAATCCATCCATATTTGACGTTTGCATTAAAACTGGAAGTGTAACAAAATCATTATAAAAACCATAAAACATCACATTACCAATTAAGATAATGGTCATAATAAGGTTAATAACGATAGCTATATAATTCCGTTTTTGACCCTTTGCAAATAGTGCAAGTCCAACTAACACTAAAGAAGACGCTAATGGACTAATAAAAAGGATCCATTCCTGCATAGCAGATTCTAGCTTTAAGTCAAAACTAGTTCGCGTAACAATATATGTTTTTAACCAAATCAAAATAGCGACTAATAACGGAAAACGCATATTTTGAAATTGTTTTTTTAACGCTTCTTTCATTTCTCTCTCCCTCTCTGACTGAACAGTGGTAGTCTAATACCTTTTCATTATATTTATGGCTTTTTTCTCACCGACACATTGTATCGAATACATTTGTATTCCGTGTGAACTTTTTCTTTTTTTTTCATGTAAAATGAATACATAAAAAAGAAGCTCTTCTATACGAGCTTCTTTTTTACTATAGTTCTTTGAAATTCCATCCTTAGGAAAGTCAATACAATTATCCACACCGAGGAACCACCTTGCTTATTGCCCTATATGTTAATTTTTCTTTGCTTCTATTTTTTCTTTTACTTTTTCAGCTTTATCTAAAGATTCCCCAATCTCTTTTTGTTTTTCACTTACTTCATCAACGCTATCTACCGCTTTAATTGCTTTATCAATTCCTTGTTCTTCTATTTTCTTTCTCTTTTCTTCTCTCGTTATTTCTTTTTTCTCTATATCTTTTGCCTTTTGCAACATATCTTCAGCATTGGACTTTACAGCTTTTTCAAGTGTCGTATCTTTTTTTGTATTTATCACTTGATTCGAGTCTTCTATCGCTTGTTTATAATCTCCACCTTTTAATGCGCTCGCACCATGCTCCATCCATTTTGCAACTTTCATATATGTTTTTGTTTCATCAGTAGATTTTTCTTGGTCGGCTTTTTCAAACCACATAATCGCATCACTATACTTCTCATCTTTCAATGCCTTCATACCTGCTTCAACGTGCGCATCATAATTACTAGCACTACAGCCAGCTAACATAATCAATAAACATCCTATTGTAAAAATAAGTTTTTTCAAGCTATTTTCCCCCTACAACCTTATACTACTATATTATTTCCGAATGCTCTTATTATCAAATAGAAACTTTTCTATGCAATCTATATAAATCTATTTTTGTTTTTCAACATATAAATCGCTCCTATGCATGACTAGTCCGCATAAAAAGAAGCTCTTCTAAATGAGCCTCTTCTTTCTATAGCATCTTTTCAATTTCCTTTTCTAACTGCTCTGGTTTCGTCTGCGGTGCAAAGCGATTCACTACTTTACCATCACGCCCTACTAAAAATTTTGTAAAATTCCACTTTACCGCTTTCATTCCTAATAATCCTGGTGCTTGCTCTGTTAAGTAGTGAAATAATGGATGGGTGTTATCGCCTTTCACATCAACTTTCATAAACATAGGGAACGTTACACCATAATTTAACTCGCAAAAATTCGTAATTTCCTCTTCTGTTCCAGGTTCTTGACCTCCAAATTGATTGCATGGAAACCCAAGTATTTCAAATCCTTGTTCTTTATACTTTTCATACAAATCTTGCAACCCTTTATATTGCGGCGTAAAACCGCATTTACTAGCAACATTCACAATTAATACTACTTTTCCTTCATATTTACGTAACGACTTTTCTTCTCCTTTAATTGTTTTTGCTGAAAAATCATAAATTGTCATATTATATCGACTCCTTAAGCTCATATACTCTTATATATTTATCATAAAATGTATAGTGCACATTGTCTAATAAGAACGCTTTATTTTTGTTCAAAAATTCGTCACATTTCACTAGACATTTTACTTGGAAAGTTTTACAATAAAAGTGTGAACAAAATGTGACGGTTTACTTTCTAAATTGTGACATTTTCAATTCCATTATTAAAAATAGGGATGGTGTTGATAATGAAAACTGCACAACGTGAAAAGCTTTCTAATCGTGAGTTTTATTTCGTATTATACATGATGATGTTATTTGTTTTAGGATGGTTTATGGATGTTAACGGTATTTTCTTAAGCAAATACTTTACACTAGCAGGAATGATTACTCTTCCAGCAATCGGTGGTCTTGTCGGCTACTTTATTATGTCGCTTAGCAAACAACAAAAGAACTAAACGTATTACATAAAAGCAGAAAACGATGTTTCGTTTTCTGCTTTTTCTTTTATAATAAAAGAATAATAGGATACAAGGAGTGATAAACTTGAAAAAAGTAGAAAAACTATCTTCACAGCTATATCTTATCGACGATTACGACTTACAACATGAACAACGTACAGGTACATATGTTTTACTTGGTGATGAAATTACGATAATTGAAACGTGCGCCTCACCATCTGTTCCTTATATGTTAGATGGATTACAACAGTTGAATATCCAACTGGCCGATGTAAAAAATATTATTGTTACACATGTTCATTTGGACCACGCTGGTGCTGCTGGCTTAATGATGGAAAAATGCCCAAATGCAACGCTATTCGTTCATTCTAGGGGCGCTCGTCACATGATTGATCCAACGAAACTCATTCAAGGTGCAAAAGCTGTTTACGGTGATTCATTTGATAAACTCTTTCATCCCATTTTGCCTATTCCAGAAGAGCGTGTTCACATCGTACAAGATGGTGAAACATTGCAAATTGCCAATAACCGGACGCTAACATTCTACAATACACCAGGTCATGCAAAGCATCACATTAGCATTCATGATTCTTTAACAAATGGTATATTTACAGGCGATACGATTGGTATTTACTACCGTCAATTAGCCGAGCTAGGTGTTGAACTTTATTTGCCTACAACATCTCCTACACAGTTTCAACCCGATGCGATGCTAGCTTCAAAAGACCGTATTCAAAATATGAATGTCGATTTTATCTATTTCGGTCATTATGGTGCCTCTTCTCATATTTCTGAAATTTGCACGCAGCTAGAACATTGGCTCCCAATATTTGTTGAAGCAGGAGAGCAAGTGTTTGAACATGAACAAAATTTTGAAAAAGCAAGCCAAGAACTGTCCGATTTATTACTTAAAAAAGTTTCATTACATCTTACAAATCAAGGTGTTCCAACGTCACACTCTATTTATGACTTGTTAAAACTTGATTTAGAAATCGGTGCTATGGGAATTATTGATTATTTGATAAAAAGAGAACAAACAAAAACAACTTCAAATTAAGAAGTATCTTGTCGCTATAGCAAAAAAGAGTCCATTTTTCTTGTCCTGGACTCTTTTTTGATGTTTATTCGATATATTACTTTTGTACTTTTTCACTGACATAATTCATGAAATGATCCGCTTCTTGAAATTCTATTTTATATTTTTCAGGAATCACATCTATCGTTATAGGTTCACTAGATTTCATTTTTGCTTGTATTTTTTCATATGTCATTTGAGCATGTATGTATTGCTCAAATTCTTCAGGAGTTAACACTTCTTTACTTGATTTCTCTCCGTTTAACTTATCGAAATACGGTTGAATAACCATAGAAGCCTTCATCATTTCCTCTTGTTTCTCTTGAGAAAGTTGATCGTAATCAATATTACCATTTACATCTCCATACTTCATTTTTGCATCTAGTAGTCCTTTTAACAATGTCGTAAACTCTTTATACTCTTTTTCTCCCAATTCCAGTGATGATACAATTCCTCTTACTTCTTCTTGAGAATAATCATGTAAATACCGCAGGATGATGACTTGTTTCAATAATTGTTTACCTAAACAATTATATTCATCGGAATGGATGCTTTCTTCTCGTAATATACTGCGTCAAATGAGAAGAAATAGTCAAATTGCTAGTATTTTAATAGTGGGCATACACGTATTAATCATTGGATATATTATAATAAGTTCATTAAAGGAAGGAGAAGAAACCTTTCTAAAAGAACAATATCCATTTGATTTAAGTATTATTTCCCTTAATCCTACTGAAGATAAAGGTTTTTCACCAAAACTTTTTTCACAGTTACAACAGATAAAAGAATTAGAGAATATATACTTTACTAATTCAGTGCTATTATCTACACTCAATTTACCTACCCATGCGACAGGAGGTAATCCTGAATTACTTGTTAATGAACAAAAACAAGCTATGCTTGGAATTCAAGGAATTAGGTTTCCACTTGTAAATGAGCAAGGAAAAATAACAGTTGTTGATGGAACTATTAATGAAGAAGACTTAGGTCAAAATGGTGTCATTTTAACAGAAAAGACTAGTAAACAATTAGGATATAAGATTGGAGATGAAATAGAGATAGGGAAATTTGATGATGTAATAAATGGTAAAAGATAGGAAACAAAGACTTTTATTTTAAAAGGTATTATCAAAGATGAAAAACTTGATTATACACTACTAACAACTGCCAATATTATGTCACAACAATTTGGTATAAACTCCCTATATAAAATCCAAATTAATATAAATAATCCGGAGAAAAGTTCAGAAATTAAAGCTAACATAAATAAACTTCTAAGTGATTCTGCCTATTCTACTGCTATTTTATACGATCAAAAACAAGAATTAGAAAAATTAGAAAAACAATCCAAACAACGCTTATTGATTTTATCTGTAACAGTTCTCTTGATTATTTTAATGGCAGGTATAGGATTAATGAATAATACTGCTAGTAGTATTCGAGAAAGAATACTGGAATTGGCAATGCTTCGCGCACTAGGAAGTTCCAAAGGCCAATTAATGCGTATCTTATTATTAGAAAGAGTTTTCATTACTAGTCTTGTTGGCATTATTTCTATCCTTATCGCCACGCTTATAGGCTGTATGTTTATATTAGCTCTAGGATCTCCAGTTACTAGTATTCCTATTAATCTAATTTTGAGTCTAATAGCAGCTAGTCCACTACTTGGTCTATTATCTGTATTTATTCCTGCTCTATGGATAACCAGACAAAACATTACACAAATGTTAACAAAGTAATACAGCTCAACTTTATAATCAGTATCTCTAAAGCTAGATTCAGGAGTAATTAATAGTTGAACCAATCCCGCATTAACAGGCAGTAAGACTCCCACCTAAAAAATTCAGCGAAAGCAAAGAAGTTAGGTGGGATATCAACTGCCCGTAAAAGCCCGATTGGTTCAACTAATAATCAGTGGGGGATGGACCACCCCACTGATTAAAGTTTCACTTTATCTAGGTTTTTTCTTCCCATTAAACGCTGGTTTCTTTTTCTTTGGCGCTTTCGGCTTCGAATCAACAAACGATCCTTTAAACATTTCTTGCTTGTTGAACTGAATACCCAGTTTCTTCGCAAATTGAAGTAACTTCTTCTCTTCTTGCGGTGTTACAAGGGAAACAACCGTTCCTTCTTTCCCCATACGTCCTGTACGTCCCGAACGATGAATATATTGATCCAGTGTATCTGGTAATTCTAAATGAATAACATGCGTTAAATCATCAATATCTAATCCACGCGCTGCAATATCTGTCGCTAATAAAATCTCTACTTTGCCTTGACGGAATGCACGCATTGTTGCTTCACGTTCTTGTTTGCTCGCTTCCGCATGAAGTGCCGCTGCTTTCATCTTACGGAATTTCAATTTCTCAGCAATTTCATCTAAACGGAACGGATCATTTAAGAAAGCAACTGCTTTTACACCACCAGTATGCATAATTTTACGTACAAAATCATTTTTTTCTCGGCGTTCACAAACGATATACGTATGTTCAACAAGACTCTTCGTTTCTGTTCGTTTCACACGAATCAATTGCGGCTGAACTGCAAAATCACGCGCTACTTCTTCTGCATCTTTTGTCATTGTTGCCGAGAAAAATACGACTTGACGATCACGCATTGTCGATTTAATGACATCGGATACGGCATCGATCATCTTTTGTTTTACAATTTGATCAAACTCATCAAATACAATTGTTTTCACTTCATGCATTTTCAATTTCTTCATGCGGATTAGTTCTAAAATTCGTCCAGGTGATCCAACGATCACTCGCGGATGTTTCTTTAACTTCTCTACTTGACGCTTAATATCTGCACCGCCAATTAAAGATGCACCCGAAATCTCAGTACCTGCAGTAAACTTTTGTACTTCTTCATGAATTTGCATCACAAGTTCACGTGTTGGCGCTAAAATAACCACTTGAGGTTGTTTCACTTCAGGGTTAATTTTATGTAAAAGTGGTAATAAATACGCTAATGTTTTACCTGTTCCTGTTGGAGATTCAGCAATAACGTCTTGTCCTTCTAAAATTGTTGGAATAGCTTGCTTTTGAATTTCAGTAAACTCTTTAAAACCAGCCTTCTCCCAAGCTTGTTGCAAAAATGGTTGCATTTCTTTTATCATTTCTTTTTCTCCTTTATCTCTATTTTTGAAGAAATTGTTGTATTATCCGCATCGTTTCTATCATATGAGAAATAACAATTATTAAGTCATCGACATGGTCTTCTGTAATCGCTTTTTGAAATAAGATGCCTACTTTATTATGATATGAAATCGCTTGCTTATTATATTCGTATGAAATTTGCTGCGTAATCATTCGTTCTTTTCCCCATATGGATTGTAGCAACGCTTCGATTTCTTGGCAATCTTTTTCTGGATACCCAATAGGAAATTCAAAGAAAAGGTTCATTTCACAACCAGGAACAAAATTTGGTACCGCTAATATCTCACCTGATAAATTCTTTGCATTAACTGATAATAAAAACGTCGCTTCCACTAATGGCTCTATATATTCTGTAAGCTGAAACGAAATGGTATATGTACGACTAAGTGATGCCAAATCCATTATATCTTTTCGATTCGTTACAATGATGTCACCATGTAAATCAAAATCATATACAGCTCCTTCAACGACAACTTTTAAATTTTCAAAAGCAGTTGGATCAAACATATATTCCTCCAAAAAACAAGCGCCTTTCCATCGAAAGGCGCCGTATGATGTACGTATAGTTTACCGATAAAAGAGAAGAAATACAACCTTTTAGAATAAACCTACTGCTTTTCCATCTTCATTTACATCCATTTGCAGAGCAGCTGGTTTCTTTGGAAGGCCTGGCATTGTTAACATTGTTCCAGTTAACGCTACGATAAAGCCAGCACCAATTGATGGTTTTAACTCACGAATTGTCACAACAAAGTCTGTTGGACGTCCTAATTTTGTTGCATCATCAGAAAGAGAGTACTGTGTTTTTGCCATACAAATCGGTAAGTTGCCCCAACCTTCTTCAGCAAATTGCGTTAATTGCTTACGAGCTTTTGGCGCAAATTCAATATCTTTTGCACCGTATACTTTTTGAGCAATTGTACGAATTTTCTCTTCTAACGGAAGCTCTAAATCATATAAAGGCGCGTATGTATTCTCACCTTTTTCGATTACTTTTAATACTTTCTCTGCCAGGTCAACACCGCCTTGGCCGCCTTTTTCCCATACTTCTGTTAAAGATACTTCGTAACCGCGCTCATTGCACCACTCTTGTAAGTATGCAACTTCTTTATCTGTATCTGTAATGAATTTGTTAATTGCGATAACAAATGGAACACCGAATGCTTGAATTGTTTCAACGTGTTTTTGTAAGTTTTCCATACCTTTTGCTAACGCATCAACATTCTCTTCTTTTAATCCATCTTTCGCTACGCCGCCGTGCATTTTAAGAGCACGAATTGTTGCAACAATAACAACTGCTTCTGGTTTAATGCCTGCTGCACGTGCTTTAATATCTAAGAATTTCTCAGCACCTAAATCTGCACCAAAACCAGATTCTGTAATCACATAATCACCAAGTTTTGCTGCCATTGTCGTTGCGATTACACTGTTACAACCGTGTGCAATATTAGCAAATGGGCCGCCATGAATGATTGCTGGTGTATTTTCTAACGTTTGTACTAAATTTGGTTTTAACGCATCTTTCAATAATAACGTTAACGCACCTTCTACACCTAAATCTTTTACTGTTACAGGTTCATTATCCATGTTATAAGCTACAACGATGCGAGCTAAACGTCCTTTTAAATCCTGTACATCTGTCGCTAAACAGAATACAGCCATAATTTCAGATGCAACTGTAATATCAAAGCCGTCTTCACGCGGCACACCTTGTACTGGTCCGCCAAGGCCGATTACAACATTACGAAGTGCACGATCGTTTAAATCTACACAACGTTTCCATACGATTTTACGCGTATCAATGCGCAGATCATTTCCTTGTTGAATGTGGTTGTCAATAAATGCTGCAAGTGCATTATTTGCTGTTGTAATCGCATGAATGTCACCTGTAAAGTGAAGGTTAATATCTTCCATTGGTACAACTTGCGAGTAACCTCCGCCTGCTGCACCGCCTTTTAATCCCATAGTTGGTCCAAGAGATGGTTCACGAAGCGCAATCACTGCTTTTTTACCAATTTTATTAAACGCTTGTCCTAAACCAACTGTTACCGTTGATTTTCCTTCCCCTGCTGGAGTAGGGTTGATTGCTGTAACTAGTACAACTTTTCCATCTTCTTCGCCTTGTAAGCGCTTAAAAATATCAAGAGATAACTTCCCTTTATAATGACCGTACGGCTCTAATTCTTCTTCTAAAATTTTCAATTCTGCTGCAATCTCTTGAATTTTCTTCATACTTGCTTCTTGCGCAATTTCAATGTCAGATTTTACTGTAGTTGTTGCTGTCATATTCCCTAATCCCCCTTTAATTGTTTCTAAAAATATTGTATCAGTTTTTTGTATTTTCTGCACTTATAATCCAACTATAAAGGAAAACTTCCATAAATGCAGATTTACTACCCGTTTATAGCAAGAGAAGTTACTTCTTTTGAAACATAAATACCCACATAAATGTTAAAGATTGCTGCAATTCAAGCGGAAGTTGTCCAATCATCTTTTCATTTACTCCACGTTTATATACTCCCATTCCATCAATCAAATATAACCCTTGCTCCTGTGCAAGTTTTTGAAACTCCCATGGCATCATTGTGTTACAAACGACATTTTTTCCATATAAACGCGGATAGCTATTCTCACGCGGTTTTGCAGTTGGTCCTAAAATAGCAATACAGGCATAACCTTCTTTTCTTAACACTCGTTTTATTTCTTGCAATGCTTGAAGAGGTGCTTCGGTCCATTCTAATGAATTTACCGCTAAAACAGATGCAAACTCCTCATCTTGAAAGGGCAATGAAGTAAGATCACCCACAATAAACGATAAATGAGAATGTTCACCTCGCTTTTTCCCTTTTTCAATCATTTGCTCCGATAAGTCGACACCACAAGCTTTATAACCAGCTTTACTTAGTTTGTATGTACCATATCCATCCCCGCACCCTACATCAAGAACTGTTTCTCCACTTCGTATATATTTTTGGAAAAACGGAATAATTGTACTGCGGCTGCCATTATCCCACATTTCTTGACTATTTTGATTCCAAAAATCCGCATTATCATCCCATTTCTGCTGCGCTGCTTCATGCCAGTTAAACTTCGTCATTCTTCTCCCACCTTCCCATTTTACATCTACGTAAAAGTCATTCTACACCATTTTACATTTTTCCTGTTTATTCTTAAGAAGAGATGGATAATATAGCAACAGATCATTATTTCTCCAGTTTTTTCTTTGGTTGCATATAAATAATAAGCATGTTTTCTTATTTAATAAAAAATACTAAGCATACCCTAATTCGAAAGAGAGGGACATTCCTTGCCGAAAAAACGAACACATCATCTAAAAAGCGGAGAAAAACAGGAAGAATATGCGATAGAAATTACTCCTCAGCGACTTCCAATTAGACGTCGTCGTAAAGAAATTCACAAAGAAAAAGAGCGAACTGACATCGGTGCAATTGTTGGATACGTTGCATTATTTCTCTCTTTATTTTCAATTGCTTTCTATCCCATTACACTTGGATCACTTTCCATTTTAATTGGACTTCTTGCCGTTCATTACGAAGCAAAAACACTGGGATATACAGCCATTGGATTCGGAGGATTTTCTTTACTTTTTAGTTTATTATATCCATTCTTCTTATCAGCACTATAAAAAACACTTGTTTGATACAAACTATGATACAAGATATTTACACAATGGGAAAAAGGAGTGAGTCTATCACTTCTTTTTCTCATATACAACTTATATTTTCATAATTCATTTCAAAGCTAGAAGTTTGTCCATTTCAAAATTAATTAGAATACATATACTATGTAAAAAAGGGGTAATCTAACAATTTGGAAAATGAAAAAGTAGCCGTCTCCGTCGAAATAGATGGAAAGAAAACAACTATTAAACAGCCTGTACATGAGAAAATGAAAATTGTAGTTGTGATCAATAACCAATTTACCAATGCACCAAATACTACACAAATCGCAAGCGGCGCCGGTCGAAGCAGTGCGGCAGGAAATAATGCAGCTCTAGATTCATCAAACACAGAGCAACAAGAAAGTGTTGGTGCAGAAGGAAAAGCAAAAAATGAAGGTATGCAAGGCAAGCAGCGCGAACCACATGAAAAAGATAAAAAATGCTGCGTGGACAATGAAATTGTTATTGTTCTTAATAATCAAATTCATCTTACTGATGATAACAACACGAGCGAAACTGAATCCACCTCTTCAGCGACTCAAGTAGCGAGCGGCGGTGGCACATACAGTGCAAGTGGTACAAACTCTGCAATTGAAAGTTCTAACACAAAACAACAATTTTCAGTTGGTGGTTCTAAAGGTTCTTTAGGGTTCAACAGCGGAATGAATAGCGATCAAATAGAAGAGTCTTCCAAAAGTTTCAATAAAAAGCAACAACTTTCTGACGACGGACCTAAACTTTTTATCTCTTAAACTCTTATATACTCTTTCCAACTAACGAAAAAACTTCACCTATTTCTTTGCAATTTCATGAAGGATTTACTTTGTCACACATAAGGGATGTAGCCATTGTTACATCCCTTTGTGCGAGGTGCTTATTAACGAAATAACATCACATAACCGCAGTTGCTACAATGATAGGCAGTAATTTCTTGAAACACTGGATAGTTCTCCTCATTTCGCTGTTCAATGAATACTTTTTCAAAGCGATACATATTCGGTGCATATGCCCAGTCTTGTTTTGTACGAGCATATAAGGTGGACGAAAAAAAGTCTTCTCCCCCGCAAATCATGCAAATCTTGTTCAACATAACTCCCCCCCCTAAGCTTGTCTTATCCTAACTATATGAAAGAGAGTACAAAAAAAAGACCTTCTAGATTAGAAAGTCTTTTCAGAGGAAAAGAGAAACATGCCCAATACTCCAATAGCGCTATACGTTTTCTTTTTCTCTGTTTCTGTTTGAAACGTCTGCTCTATCTTTATAAAAAATACACCGTTTCGAACATCCTTACTTACAAACTCCAATTTCTCTTCCTTTTGCTCTTTTTTCTGCGTACAATTAAAATCCACTTCATTACACACAATTGAATATTTGTTTTCTAAGTGCTTTTGAAAATCTGCTTCTTTTGGGCATGTTAATAGCATAATTGCGACAAGTATAATACTACTAATACCTATTATTATAAAATTCTTCTCCATCTTGTCTCCTTTCCAAAAAAGAAAGAAAACTTGACTCATATCGTCAAGTTCTCTTAATCCATTATCCACTGCCACTCTTGTTCTTTCTTCTCAAAGATAAGCCATCCTGTTTTAGAAGCTTCACTTTTCAAATCTTCTAACCCATCTAAAACTTCATCCGTACTTTCATAAGAACCGATGACATAAACAGGAATCTCTAAACCGCGTCTTGATTCTATTTTTCCTGCTAAGTCTAAGTATAAGCCATCTTCCATAAATGGCAGAAGTTCAAGAATAACCTCTTTTGAAATTGCCGGATAAATTTTCGATTTTTGAAAGAATGCAAATCGTTTTTTTCCAAATGAGCCAAGTTTATAAGGAATTACCTTACTAAGCATGCCTACAAAGTCCTGCATTCTTCGGTAATATACTTTATTATACCAGCCATCATCGTGAGCAAGATAAACAAATCTATTTTTCAGAAGCGGGAAAAAAGGCTTCCCAAGTGGTTCTTTTTTGTGTGCCAAATAAAGCAATTCTGCAATTTCTTTTGGCTCCAATTCATCCAAGTCATTTACATCATCAAAATCAATCCAGCAAAATTCCTCAAACCCCTCGACATCTGCTGAAATTAATTTATGAATATTCTCTTCTTCTACATATTCGAATAAAGTATGATAATGAAAATCCGTCCATTCAAAACTATGCTTTAAAAGCAACATTTGATGAAGCGGTGAAGGAATATTACTTGCAAACTCCTCAAACGTAATTCCAGATGTAATAAAACAATGATTGCGACGATTACCATTAATATAAATCATATTTTTGATTTGGTCAGATCCTCCAGACAAAGCACCTAGCCACCTTTGTTTTATATGTTTCAATACTATAGGATATTTTATCACGAAAATTTTTAGAAATATAGAAAAAACTATAAAAACTATTTACATTTTTATGAGTTTTATTACATCTCCATTACAAGAAAAAATGCCTGTTTAAAAACAGGCATTTTTTATGCGATTTCATCTGGATTTTTTGGATAATGTGAATGATCTTGCTTTTTATTATTTTGAAACATCGACTGAATTTTATCAATGGTTTGCGGTGCAAGTTCAATTACTTTCTCTGCCAGATGCGTTGCATTTTGTAAATGAAGAATATTTACACCATCTTTATTTACAACAAGAAAAGCAACCGGTGTAATAGAAACTCCACCAGCACTACCACCACCAAATGCTGGTTGAGTTTGTACCTTTTGTACATCATTTGTGGAAAAATCTGATCCACCTGCCCCAAAGCCAAATGCTACCTTTGAAACAGTTAATACAATGCCGCCATCAGCTGTTTGAACAGGCTCACCGACAATTGTATTTACATCAACCATTTCTTTCAAATTCTCCATCGCTGCTTTCATCAGCCCTTGAATTGGATGATCCACCGTTCATAACCTCCTTTTTCATATCCTTCCTAGTTTTTCCTAAACATTGTGAACTAAACATAAATTTTTGTTGATTTTCAAAATAACACGTACTAATATTTAGAAAATACAAAAAAGGGGGAGCAAACATGATTCGCAAATTAACAAAACATGATCATGAACAGGTAATTACTTTTTTAAAGAATGAAGCTGCATTTAACCTATTCTTAATCGGTGATATTGAGGCATTTGGATATGATCAAGATTTTCAAGAACTATGGGGACAATTTACGATAGAAAATGAATTACACGCTGTCTTATTGCGTTTCCATGATTCCTTTATTGCTTATGCTCAAAATTCGTTTCAGCCAGAGGTGTTTATTAATCAATTCCTTAACTATGAACATATTAAACTCTCTGGAAAATCAGAGATTATCGAACAGTTTGAAAATATCACGAGTTTAAAGCTTGGTAAAAAACTGCAGACATACTTTTGTGAATGTACAACTGTAAAACAATTAGTCAAAGATACAAGCAAAGAGGGGATAAAAATAGCAACTCTTGAGGACGTAGATCGTATTATGTATTTACGAACACAAATTACTGAATTTGCGTTGGCAGACAATAGCGGGAAACTCCTTCGCCAAGCGATTGAAACAAACACAGGCCGGACATATTACATAGAGAACAATGGTGAAATCCTCGCATGTGCGTCCACATCTGCTGAAAACTCGTTATCTGCTATGGTTGTTGGTGTATGTACACACCCAAACCATCGCGGAAAAGGATATGCTTCGCAAATCGTAAGTAAAATGATTCTAGATTTTATCGCGGAAGGAAGAACACTTTGTTTATTTTACAGCAATCCTGATGCTGGACGAATTTATAAACGTTTAGGTTTTGAGGATATTGGAACTTGGACGATGTATCGCTAAAATGAAACTGCCATCAGCATAGGATACCTTCTTTCCTACTGATGATGGCAGTTTCATTGTATTAAAGTTAAATCCTTTCTCTTTCCACATACTGAAAATGCTCTACAATTGGAAACGGCTCATAAAAGTGGTGTAATCTCTTCTTCCACTCTTCATACTCACTCGATTTTCGAAATTCTTCCGTATGATCCTCTAAGGTCTCCCAATTCACTAATAAAAGGTAATTCTCCTGGGTTTCTATACATTTATGAAGTGTATGACCACGGTAACCTTTCATAGAAGAAATAATGTTAGAAGCCTCTTGAAAGGCATGTTCAAATTCACTTTCCATTCCAAGCTTTACTTGGAGCATTGCTGCTTCTAATATCACCACTATCATCTCCTAAATTTTTATTACATGTCGAAATTTACGAATTCCATTCTTCTCGTAATAAACCCATTATCCCTGTATCGTAATACTTTCTATATTACGTATATCCTTCTTAGATGTAATCTTTTATCCCCTGTTCAAATGCTTTTCTATCATTATTCCTTAACCCAAATAAGGCTTCTTCAAAAGCAAACGTACTTCTATAAAAATTCATTCTATCCATCACTTGATCAAAATTCGGATACAGCGATGAAAACTCCTCAAAAAAATGACTTCCATAGCTAGATAATAACCCTGCAAAATCGTATGCCGGATCACCAATACCCGCCCCGCCAAAGTCAACAATCCCTGAGATTCTCTTCTCCTCACCATCATACAAAATATTTGTCATTCCAAAATCTCCATGAATAAGACATGGCTGAAATGTAAAATGACTGTTATCACTTAAATAGGCTTCAAAAGATTGAGAGACATCTTGCCTTGCACTTTCCTTCATATAAGAAAACAATTTCTCTTTCAATTGAAAATATAAACTTTCTATTTCACTATATATATCAGCAGTATTTCCTTTTAGAATTGGAGTAATTTCTGCCACTGGTATACTATGTAATTCTTTTAAAAAATTAGCTAGTTGCGCTGCACTTGTACTTTTTTCTTCTTCGGACAACTGAAGAAATGTTCTATTCCAAAATGGCTCTCCATTAATTTTGTGATAACCAGAAAATACTTTCCCAAGCTCCATTGGTTGAAAATGCTGATAGCTTGGACGAGGGATAGAAAGTGAAACATAGTTTTGTATTTTCTCTAACAGCTTTGTCTCAGCAATGAGTTTTGTAATTCCTTCTTCATATTTTGGAAAACGAAACAGTATATTTTCATTTACAATTAGTACATCGTTATTTTGACCAATATCATTTACATAAGCAGTCTGAACATCAAGATTCGGGTAAACCTTTTCCAAGTATTGAACATACCTATTTTCTCTTACCATTGCTTCACCTTCTTGACTCTAATTATTACGAAATTCTACTTTTCTTCCCAATTTATTTATCCTCTCGTTTCAAACTCATAACAATTTGCCTCTCAACGAATCCCAGTTCTTTATACAACTCTTTCGCAAAATTCCCTGCAAATACATTCAAACGAATTTCTGAATAGCCTAACTTATCGAGTTCATCAACCGCCGCTCTCATAAGCTGGCGTGAAAGACCTTCTCCACGATAAGGAGAGAATACATACAATTCATAAATAAAACCCAGTTCTTCTCCAGAAAAATAGTCTTTATTGCTTCCGATTAATATCCACCCTTTTAAAATATCACCTTGTTTCATAACAAGATAATATGCTCCTTTTTCTAAAAGGGGCATCGTAATTTCTAGTACTTTCTTTTGGCTAAACTTACTCGTTTTCATCGTCCCTTCATATAAAGACTCAGCCGCGTGAGCTAAAATTTTTTTCACATCACTTTCAGTTGCTCTTTGGATCATAAGAACCTCTTCCCTTCCTCTATTAAACATGCAATACCATTCTTAATGTTTTCAATATATACCCATCAAAGTCTTCTTCAAACGCATCTACCACTGCAAATCCTTTTGCAGTATAAAATGCTTTTCCGATTTTATTCTCTGACTCTACATTAATATATATCTTCTTGACACCTTCTAATATTGTAATTCCTTTACGTAATAGCGCTGTTCCTATACCATTCCCTTGATATGCTGACAATAAGTATATCGCTCCTAACTCAGCCTCATTTTGATACTTTATTGGCGAAAAATTGGCAAATCCTGCGATTTTTCCGTCTACTTCTCCTACAAATAAATGTGAATGTTGTAAACGATGCTTCATCATGTCATGAGAATAAGCCTGCTTTAAAAAATTCTCTTGTACTGCTGCCGGAATAATGTCTTTGTATGTATCGTTCCAAGAAGACTTGGCCACATATTGTACAGATGGAATATCTTCTTCTTTCATCTCACGAATCACAAAATTCATAGAGATTCCTCCTACTTCTTTTTATACATCTTACAAATCATTCATCAAGCTGTTTAATAACTTGGTACAAATGACTTATCTCCTCGTCGCTTTCATTTCTTCCCATTCCTCACGAATCATTCCCATCCGAATTGAATCATAATACTCTCCATTTAAAAAACTAGATAACCATTATATTTTTTACTAGTTTCATTTATTATAATATTTTTTCTGAAAAATCAAAACAAACAGCTAATTATTTTGTATAATATTGTAAATATATGTTTTTGGAGGGGTTTTATGTTAAGGAAGATATGGAAATTTTCTATACAACTACTAACTGTTATAATTACGTTACTTATTTTATTAAATATCCCCACTCTATTTATAAACGAAAGCGGAAACATTTCATTTCAACCAAGCAAATTCATACACGCCATCATTAATATGGGAAAACAAATTTTTTCTTTACAATCCCTTACTTTTCAAATTCCTACACCTACAGGTAACTTGAAAACAGTTCCCTTGTTTCCTAGTGTTTTAGAACCATACATTTATTCATTTACTATTTTATTTGCTGCCCTATCACTTTCTATATTTGTTGCAGTAAGTATTGCTTATTTATATTTTTTATCATCAAAGTGGATCAAAAATATAATACAGCGCACTGTTTTCGTATTGGAAGCCATACCCGATGTAATGATTATGATCTGTATACAAATGTTTTTTATATGGTATTTTCGTCAAACAGGTGAATTGCCAGTACATATTATGACATTCAATGAAAGCAAAGCGTATATACTACCTATTATTTGTTTGTCGATACTCCCTACCATTCAAATGTTCCGAATGATGATACTGTACATAGAGGAGGAGCGTATAAAACCGTATGTAGAAGTTGCCTATGGGAAAGGCCTTTCATCGAGCTATATCATCCGTATACATTTATTTAAAAATATTTTCATTCACCTATTCCATCAGTCAAAAATGATTTTTGTCTTTTTACTTTCCAATTTATTTGTACTAGAATGCGTATTTCACATGTCAGGCATTATTCAATTCCTTATTTTCACAAATCATTTTTCACCATCCATTACATTTATTGTACTAATAATGATTGTTATGCCTTTTTACCTTTTGTTTCAAATTTGTTCTTATTTTATGAAAAGATGGCAAACACAAATGAATGGAGAGATTATATGAAGGCTATTTGGAAATCCAAACGTTTTGTACTGGGATTAACATATATTTCCGTACTTGTCATCGCTAGTTTTATTTACGGCTTCTACTTCAAAGAAGATACTTTAAAGCCAATGAGACTGTTATACGATGAGAACGGAGACTTAATTGCCGCTTCACCATTTTCCCCAAAGCAAATGCCTCCACTTGGTTCAGATCGCTTTGGGGAATCTATTTTCTTTCAAATATTAGATGGAGCAAAATTTACAATTTTATTCGCAATTGGAATTAGTCTATTACGTGTTTTACTCGGTACAATACTTGGTATGTTATTAAGCTTATATGTAACGCGTTTAAAATCTTTTGTAAAAACATGTACCGAAGTATTTTTTTATTTACCAACCGTTTTTGTGGCATATTTATTAATGCAACCTATGAACAAAATGATTTTTTCAAACTTAGATAATAAACTCGAAGTGAATTATTCTCTTCTAACTTATCAAGCTATCGTTCTCGTCCTTGTTGTTTTACCAACTATAACAACATATGTATCTTCTGAAATTGATGAATTTATGAAACAAGAATATATTTTAAGCTCACAACTTATGGGAGCAAGCCGCATACACATTGTTCGTACACATTTACGTGTGTTACTTAAAGATCGCCTCTTCGTATTGTTTATGCAGCATGTTATCCAGACCCTTCTTTTAGTTATCCATCTTGCACTGGTGAACCAATTTATCGGAGGGGTACAAAAGAAAAGTGCAGATTTAGGAGAAGATAAATTTATTTCACTTTCTAACGATTGGGCAGGACTTATAGGTCTCAACTATTTTGAACTAAATGTATCTATGTGGATTGTTTTTAGTACACTTATTGCTTTATTTTTAACGATTCTTGTCTTAAAACTAATGACAACAGGAATTCAAGATGCCTTAGCAAAACAAGAATATTCTATTAAAAAGATTGAAAGAAAAACAGAAACATCTCAATACAAAAAGGATAAGCACTCCTTCACCTTCGCACAAAAAGAAGAACATCCTTATCGTTCTCCTGTAAATATGTAAAAAGAAGGGATTTCTATAAAAAATAAATTCGGCTTCATTTTACTATGTATAATTATTACAACAAACATCATCCTATACTTTTTCTTACCGCCTGAAGTTGTCACAAAGTGGGATTTTAATGGAAATCCCACTTCTACTCTAACGAAAGGAGCACATGTAACAATTGCTTTTGTCATGCTTTATCGCTTTTTTAATTGAAGGTTTATCACACATGATAGAAGATACACGTTTTTTCA
The DNA here is from genome assembly GCF_036963045.1 of Bacillus sp. JJ864. Classification (NCBI taxonomy): domain Bacteria; kingdom Bacillati; phylum Bacillota; class Bacilli; order Caryophanales; family Bacillaceae; genus Bacillus; species Bacillus sp. JJ864. The sequence goes on from NZ_JBALLY010000147.1 coordinate 21,122, forward strand.
AATGGATTGGAAATGCAGTATTGCTTTTCCTTTTCTTTACCGACATGACTCTCTCTATTTGCACTTGGATACAACCTTCCACATGAACATCTCATGTTCTCAGCTGTTGGATTGCTTTTCATTATTTTTGGATATTTCATCATGAAAATTGATGCAAAAAGTTCTACTATATCCTATCAGTGGAATAGCAAGGATCTAGAGAAAAAAGCACAAAATATATGTGGCATTTCTATTTTATTAGCAGGTTTATGCATCGGGGTTTCATCATTTGTGTTCTCCCCTTCTCTTATGCATTATGCTCTTCTCGGAACAATTATCATTATGACCGTTGTTATCATTGGAAGTACGATATATTTATACATAAAAGATCAAAAGCAGTCTTCTTCACTATAAATCGAACTCTTTGTATCAAATAAAGCAGGGGATATCCCCTGCCTTATTTGATTTCCTTCCAAAACGAATAACTCACCTTTTTATACCCTTCTCTCTCATAAAAACGATGGGCATCTATTCTTGGAAACGCTGAAGTAAGTACTACACAAGAACAATCATTCTCTTTCCCCCATCCCTCAATATAGGCTAGCAATGTTTCACCATATCCTTTTGAACGATGGGCTTCTGCTGTCACAAGATCATATATATAAACATGTTTCTTATTATAAAAATTTGTACAAATTGCCAACCCTGCCAAGCTAACTACTTCTCCTTCATGATTGTACAGAGCAAATAGACGATAATTTTCTTCTTTCATTCTTTCTAAAAGAGACAGTGCCTCTTCTCTAGAGAGCTTAGGTCGCAGCTGTTGTAATACTGGTAACACCTTATAAAATTCTTGTTTTGTTTTTACTTCATGTACAAGTTCATTCATATTCTTTCCCTCCAACTATTTATCAAAAATTCAAAATGTTTTATGATTGTTATTATAAAACTCATATACCCCTTTTTTAAGTGACAGTTTTCTTCTTTTTTACAGGGGCAGCTTGAAAGGTGATAACAATGGAGCTTACCATCCCTTTAGACTCAAAAAACAAAACACCTCTTTATATACAAATTTACAACTATATAAAAAAAGAAATCTTGCAAGCAAATATTGAAGCCGGTAGTCGACTACCATCTCATCAGTTTCCATATGGAATGATTATGCCGCTTTCCCGCCGAATGGAGCTACTAAAGTGGGCAAGTGAAAATGATGGCTATATTATAGAAGATGATTATGACGGCGAATTTCGTTATACTGGAAAACCTATTCCTTCCTTACAAGGATTAGATACAAATGGACGCGTTATTTATATGGGAACATTTTCGAAATCATTTTTACCTTCAATCCGAATGAGTTATATGGTTCTTCCGCAAACTTTACTAGCAAACTATCAGCGTGATGGAACCATTTTCAAACAAACTGTCTCCAAAATACAGCAACTTACGTTTGCAGCATTTATGAAAGAAGGATATTGGGAGCGGCACTTAAATCGAATTCGTACTGTATATAAAAAGAAACATCACTTCTTAGTACAGACCATTCAAAAAGAGATGGGACCTCTAGTAGATATCATAGGCTCTGATTCTGGTCTTCATATTGTATTACACGTTCATAACGGGATGAATGAGCAAGAGCTTATTCATTCCGCTGCAGAACATGATATCAAAGTATATCCTTTATCTTTGTATGATGCAGTAAATGATTTACAGAAGGAATCTTACGTATTAATGGGCTTTGGAGGGCTATCGGCAGAGGACATTCTCTGTGCTATACAATTATTAAAGAAAGCTTGGTTTTAGGTAACATACACAAAAAGTGCTGTAAACGATGTATTTTATTTGTTTACAACACCTTTTTTATTCTGTCCCAGCACTTACCCGCCTAAAATATCCCTATTTTACCTATAAATATTATATAATGATTTTGAATGAATTTTCCGAAAAAGGCTATGAGACTATCTCCTCTCTTCCAATCTTGGCACATTACAGAAAACCATATCGATATTTATATCGTTTACTTTCTGTTCAAGGAAGTGTGGACCTAGACGAGTGGATGGAACACCCATCTTTCTTTTAATTATCAAACAACACAATATAAAAAGGAGAATACAAGATGCAAATTCAAAACAAATGGAGTAAAAAAGACAGCGATTATATTAGAAAACAACTCATTTCTTTCAATAACTCGCAAGTTTCAGGAAGTAAACAATCACCTCTAAAAGACGTCTGTTTAACAGTAAAAAATGAGAATGAAGAAATAGTAGCTGGTTTAATCGGTATTATTTTTTGGCAATGCCTACACGTTGATATTTTATGGGTCGATGATAGCCTGCGTCACCAAGGTTATGGCAGTAAACTTCTAGTAGAAGCTGAGCGAATAGCGAAAGAAATAGAGTGTACGCTCATCAAACTTGATACTTTTAGTTTCCAAGCACCTGAATTTTATAAAAAGCATGGCTATGAAGTATATGGTGTTATAGAAGATTTTCCAAAAGGACATACTCACTATTACTTACAGAAGAGAATTTAAAATAGAAAATTCTTAAGCTATACAAAACGGATAGATAACACAGAAACTACTCTGCTTTATCTATCCGTTTCTTTTTTCGCCTATATAGAGAAAAATCAGGTCTTAATTATTTAAGCATCATTTTCTTCTTAATGGATTGATAACACCAATAATTTTATCATTTTCTTTATATACACGCGGAATTCTTCGATCTAACATACACGTTACTTCATAATTAATTGTTCCTAACATATCGGCAACTTCTTCTACCGCAATCTCTTCATTACCTTGCTTACCGTAAAAGACAACCTCATCTCCAACTTGGACAGGCATCGCTTTCGTTACATCGAGCATAAGCTGATCCATACAAACGCGGCCAATAATAGGTACTCTCACACCATTGATGAGCGCATACCCTTTACTTGACAATTGACGACTAAATCCATCCGCATATCCGATTGGAATCGTAGCAACCCACTCTTCTCCTGTCGCAACATACGTATTGCCATAGCTTACCCCTCTTCCTAGTTTAGCCTGTTTCACATGAACCACTTTGGACTTTAATGTTAAAATCGGCTGAAGTGTTACTGTTTTATGATCCACTTCTTTCGATGGATACATTCCATATATCCCGATCCCAACGCGAACCATATTTTGAAATTCATTATTTAGCTCCATTGTTCCTGCACTATTCGAGCTATGAATAAGCGGCAAATGAATCCCCATATCTTTTGCTGTATTTACAGCTTTCTCAAATAAATCTTTTTGCATCAACGTATATGCTTTATCTACTTCATCAGCTGTAGAATAATGAGTAAATATTCCTTCCACTTCTACATGTTGCATTTTTTGCAATTCTTGCAGAAACGGTACCACTTCTTCTTCTTGTAAACCAATCCGGCTCATACCAGTATCAATTTTAATTTGGATACAGGCTTTCTTTTGCAGACGCTCTGCTATGCGCTCGATATTTCTTACATCTTCAATTCTATATACAGTCATCATAATATCGTATTCAATCGCGTCTTCTACAGCTTCCTCTGGCGTATATCCCAAAACTAAAATTGGTACTGTTATACCTGCTTCACGAAGTTCAATTCCTTCATCTACAAAAGCAACTGCAATATGACTTACTCCCGCTTCAATCGCCGCTTTTGCAACTTGAATAGCACCATGACCATACCCATTTGCTTTTACAGCTGCCATCATCGCAACATTTTCATCGTTTACACGTTTTTTAAATTCTCTTACATTATGTTTTACAGCATCTAAATTAATTTCAACAATTGTATCTCTTCCGTATCTTGAAATCATCATTTTAACTCCTAACTGAATAATTCCATTCTCCTTATCGTTCAATAGGACCTTTAACACTATAATACTTTTCATTTTCCTAGTCAAACTACTAGAATCTTCAGAATCTTAAGTATGATATAATACCCTTAAAATCTCATTATAAACAGATGTGAGGGGAAATACAATGTTTGTTCAAGCTGCACTGCACCAATTAGAACTTGCGATTCATTCTACAATACAGATGTTAGAACAGGTTACTTACGCTGAATTGCAGCAACAACCGCTCAAAAATAAACGCTCTCTATTTGAAATCTGTACGCATCTATCTCTAATTTGCCGTGCTGATTTTCTAATTTTAAACGAAGCATCAAAGGAAGAGTTAGATTTATTTTACATACAACATATACCACTTACGCTTGAAGAAATTCAACAAACAATGAAAGAAGGTTTCCATCTTCTTTCTAAAACATTTCAAACCTATTCCTTAACAGAACTTGAAGAAGTCACCCATTCCTACTGGGGCGCTTCCTACTCTCGATTTGAATGGTTACTTGAAATTGTTGCTCATTTTTATCATCATCGTAGTCAGTTACATACTTTATTAACAGAACATGTAAAAGATCCTCAAATTTCTTTGTTCGAATAAGAAATTTAAGGACCACTTCACTACCTAACCAATAATAAAGTAAAGTCTTGCATATGACTTCCCATTAGTCAATTTTGTCGTAACATTCTTGCGCTGATCGTCTCGGTGAATATCAATTGGAAACGCGATTTCTTTATTTTGAGCGAGAGCTTCTTTTACATATCCATGTGAAGCTTTATAAGCTTGATACCATTTCATCTTTTTCTGTGCCAATAAATCTCCCCTATTTGTTTTGTCATGCAAGGCTGAAATTCCTTGTCCTTCTAATTGCTGTTTTAACCGCGCGCCAAGGAGTGACACATTTACATCTGGACTTGATGCTTCATCTGGAATTTTCGCTTCAGGTAATAATGGTAAAAATGACTCCCAACTATGTGTATGATAAATAAATACAGTGTTTTTTCCTTTTATACTATTCTCTTTCTTTTGAACGGGATTATTTTTTTCTGCTTCTTGAATTTTTTCTTTATTCACTTCACGCTCTTTTGTAATCTCTTCTACTGGAATACTTGATTCATTCGGTATATTTGTATAGTCTGTTCCTTCTCCTGCTACAAGAATGTCAGAATAATAGTTTGCCATTCCAGGTATTTCTTTCCCCATAAACGTTCGAATATCTTGCAAACGTATATCAGTCATTAACGAAAACAATAATGCACCCGCTGGTTCTTGCTTCTTTGTATGAGCATATGCAGAAGAAAAATAACGATTCTCCATTTCCATCATTTGCATAAATCCTAGCGAAGAAACCTTTCCAAACCATTGATTTACATAATACGATTTCATTGCCTGTAACATCGTTGTGCTGAGCGACGCAGCCGCTAAAATAAAAAACGCATAAGAACACAGTAAAACAATAATCTGCTTCCCATGCATCTGAGAATGTATAGTAGGGTAAGAACCCAG
>NZ_JBALLY010000148.1:0-12023 GCF_036963045.1 Bacillus sp. JJ864
ATATTAGTATTGAAATTAAAATCTGTATAATTCAATACCCCATATTCTGAAATATCTTTATAACCACAACATACTAAATCAGAATTTGAGTTGATCATTTTATTTAGTAATAATTCAACATAGTATTTATCCACTGTATCATCAGCATCAATAAAGGTTACATATTCTCCTGTTGAATTTAAAATCCCCTTATTCCGCGCTTCAGATGGTCCACAATTATCTTGATAGTGATACATTATTCTCTCTTCTTTTACTTTATATTTATTAATTATCTTTTCGCTTTGATCAATTGATCCATCATTTACGATTACAATTTCAATATTTTTGTAGGTCTGATTACAACTTTACATTATACAGTTAGACAAATATTCCTCACAATTATAAACAGGTACGATAATACTTACCTTCGGAACCATCTTTACTTCCTTTCAAATTTTTATTTTCGAATATCAAATCAATCGGCCCTCTTTAGTCAACTAACACTTCATACAACTTTTCTAATTCGTAACCATTAGAATAATCTGTTTTAACACAGTTATTGATTAATTCTTTTCTCATAACAGAATCCTTATATAATTTTTCGATTCCATTTGCTATTCCCTCAACTGACAATTCTGTAATATATCCATCAACTCCATCTCTTACTTGACTTTTTGCAGTTGTATAATCCGTTATCATAATTGGTTTTGAAAGTATTTGAGCTTCACATACCGTAACAGCCTTTCCTTCATACCTAGACGGTTGTACATATAGATCCGCTTCTTTTATATATGGATATGGATTCGTTTGTTTCCCTAGTAGTATAAAATCAGCTTCAAGTTTCAAATCTTTTATTAAGTCTTTGATCATCGCTTCATCTCCTCCATATCCAACTACATACCAAACAATATCATTATAACTTTTATCTTTTAACATCTTTAAAGCTCTAACAGCACTATCAATTCCTTTTGCATGAGACAATCTTGCTACTGTTACAACTTTAAACCTCTGATCAACAGCCATTGGATTATTAACTTCTGCATTTGCCATTTGTTTAATAAACTCTGGAGAAGTTATGTTTTCTATTACAACAACTTTATTTTCTAACTTGTTATATTTGTTTACAAACGAATTTTTGCATGCTTCTGATACAGCTACAATATAATCAAATTTATTCCACATGTTTAAATCCATACTTACATCCGGCTCTATAGTGGAATAATCTGTATGAATCCATGCTATTTTCTTTTTAGCCGTAATCTTATCGGCTATAAAATAATGCGGCCACAAAAAACTAATAGCTACGTCATACTCCTTATCTACTTTCGGAAGAAATGGTAAAGCATACTTCCACATTAATTGCATCTGATAATACCCTGGTTCTGTTATTCGTTTTGTTCGTCCTATAAATTCAGCCTTTACCTTAGATAGAACTCTTGCCAGTCCAATACTGTACTGTTTATCTTTAAACGTTTCACCTATGGACTTTCTAAAAGTTGTATACTGCGAAATTTCGTCTAATAAATTTACTTTACTCGTAATTAAATCCATAAAATCACCTTGATGCCTATATAGCATCAAATCAACTGCATAGTTTTTGTAATCAAAGTTTTCAAGCATACTTATTAGACTTCTTTCTACTCCTCCAACTTCCATGTCAAAAGAGGCTATTAATATATTTTTCATTTTTGTCTCCTAAGTTCTCGAAACTAATTTTCTAATTCTAGCTATATTTTCTCCACCGATAACTTTGGATGCTATTACCTTTATGCTACTCTTTAATCTCGCTTCAGGTGACAACCAACTCTTATAAAAATGATGCATTGCATATGTGTTTTCGGTTATGAATTTTCTACAATTAATATAGTCATACGGCGAAAAATATGTTTGCGGATAAAAAGCTCCTATCCCCTCTATTTCCTGATATTCTCCGTTTGTTTTTAGCCCTGCATTTTTCAATATCTCTGTTATAACGGATACATTAGTCAGATCATCGTAGCTTCCATCCTCTTTCATAAATTTCTTCTCTCCATATGAATCTAAAAAGATTTTTATGAGCGTATTCCCCTTTACTGCTCCTATTGTACTTGTAGCAATGTAATTTTCTTGCTCAAATCCCCAAAACGAGTCATGATGTAACATTTTATCGAATGGTTTGAATACTTCGACATCTGTATCCAAGTAAATCCCCCCAAATTTATAGAGAGCATATACTCTTACGAAATCACTAACAAATGCAAATTTTCTCGATTCATAAGCTTCTTTTACATATGAATTACAATTTACATCAAAGTTATCTTCATTCCATTCTCTTATTTCATATTCCGATAAGTTCTTTTTCCAGCTTTCTATACATCTTTTAACTATGACAGGTTTTTCTTTTTCTCCAAACCAGCAGTAATGGATGATGCGAGGGATTTTTTCCATATTTCTAAACGTAAACCTCCTTTACCTTCTTGTATATTTCTATGAGGAAAGAATAACATTATAAAAAATTACTCTTATAAATAATCCTCAAAGTAACTACATGCTCATAAACAAAATAAACAAAGTAACATACTACAATTGCGTAATAGATAAACTTCCGATCCTTTTCAGCAAATACCTTTACAACCCAAGAAATTAATATTAATTGGTACAATCCAAAATAAATGGAAAACCTTGCAAAAATCCAATTTTGTGTTGAAATAAGCATAAAAACCATGCCTAATAAAGCCAGATTTACAATATAATCACTCTTCGGAAAGAGCGCTCTAAGTCTTTCCCTACCGAGATAAGCAAGTATAAGTGGTGTAGCATCAACAGCAACTCTAAGTATATTGGCACCACCTTCATGAAAATCCTTATAGTGACCATACTGAGTATCCCCTATCGCAGCAAAGAAAACTTCAGAAAATTGATTAAATCCTATTACGATGAGTACCGCTAAAAAAAGGAGAATAAACGTTGTTGTGGACCAAGCTTTTCTTCGAATTATAAAGTATATTGGTATAAGAACGAGTGCACTTTGATGAATTGTTGATGCAAGTAGAACCATGAGGATATATTTTTTCCAGTTCCCATCAAAAATGTATTTTGTGGCAGCAAAAATAATAGCTGCAGCTAAGTATTGCCTGATTCCGTTCATTGATGTTAAATACATCCCTGACGCAATATAGACATATAAACTTAAATCAATTAACCTAGAATACTTATATAAAACGGATACAATTATTACATTTGTTATTAATGCTGTAATAAAAACCATGACTTGCGGATCATCGGTATACTTTTGTAAAATCATTTGAAAAGTATTAAATCCTATGTCTTTACTTTTTCGAATATATTCCCAATTGTAATCAGTAACGGTATACGCATGCATATAATAATATGTATCTCCAATATTATTTCGAAGGCCAGCTACCAATACAAGAGATAGAGTTGCTATCAGGATAAGAAACTGATTAGGTTTTATCAATGCAGGTCTCGATGTCATAGGAATGGCAAAATATCTAGCAAAAAAAGAGAATATAAACACTATAGCGAGATTCATCCAAAGTATGGTCATTTGTTATTTCCTTTCAACATGTTACTAAACCCCTATGTTACTTCTAACATTCTTGTTTTTGCTGTGATGTAACAATAAAGTGCAATCCCAAACGGAATAGCAAAAAACGTAAGAGTTTTACAAGGTGCCTCCCTCATAAACCTTCTATTTTTAGATATAAGACTACTAGATATATAGTGAATAGCTTGTCTGTATTTAAATGATTGGCTTACAAACGGCAACTTCATAAGCTCCTTACGATAAAAAGCAAAACCTTTTGGATTTCTCCGGTACTGTTTTAGCATGTTCATAGATGAACCATCAGGCAAATATTCAACACAACAAAGGACTTCATTCATCAGTAACATTTCGTATTGTCTATCAAACATATAGTACTTATACGCTAATCCTACATATTTTTCATTTTTAAAAATTGGGTATGGATACTGCTTCGTTAGTTCCGTGCGATATACAAGCTTTTTATCACCAGTTACATTATGCTTGTTATAGAGATTAAAAAGTGTGGAGCGTTTAAGATTTTCGGGTAACTTCGAACCAATGATTTGTCCATCTGTGTATGAATCCAATCCAATTATGCCACTTACCTCATCATTTCCACATCTTTCCCAAAAAGAAAGAATTTTTTCCACAGCATCATCCGGCATGTAGTCATCAGAATCAATACATACATTTAGTTCCGTGTCGATCATCTCATAAGCTGTATTGTGAGCACCGTGCATACCTTGATTTTGTTGCCAATAATAGTTTATTTCTATACAATTTTCAGCTCTCCAGCTGTTTACCAATTCTTTTGTATGATCACTGGAACCATCGTCTATAATTAACCATATAAAATCCTTGTTTGTTTGACGCTTCAAACTTTCATAACATTTATGAAGACAATATGCCCTGTTATAAGTAGGCGTAAAAATAGTTAACTTCTTCAACTGATTCACCTCGACACTGCTAAATAAAAATCTTGCGTTAATTCCGCAGTTTTTTTTATATCATATCCTTTTTTAGATAACGCTTGATCTGGCATATTTCTCGGTAAGTCCCTAGATGCTACGCTTTTTATTTTTTCTATACATATCCCCTTATCAGTCAGAGGGAAATACTCAACTAAATTCATACCCAAATCGACTTCCTTTGTAACAGCATCTGATATAATACAAGGTAAACCTGCTCCTTGTGCCTCTATAAGAGTAACCGGCAGACCTTCATAAATAGATGGAAATACAAACACATCAAATGCTTGAAGCAACCGATTAATATCATTTCGTATCCCAAGAAACTTTACACTATCTCTTAAATCTAGCTCCTCTACTTTCTTTTCCATCTGTAAGCGCAGTGGACCATCTCCTGCTAATATAAGAATGCAATTTGGTTCTAGTAGAAGTAATTGAGCAAACACATCTACAAGAAAAGAATGATTTTTTGGATAGGCAAATCTCCCAACGTGTCCAATTACGAGAGTATCTTGGTGAAGTTGCAGTTCCTCTCTTACCTGTTTTCTAATTTTTGGAGAAAACGAAAATTCCTCATATTCTATTCCATTCTTTAAAATTTTAGCCATATCCGCTCGACCCGCAAATAACCACTGAGCCGCTGTATTCGAACATGCTAACAAATGCGTTGCACATGGTAAAATAAATTTCCCTGCATACCATTTATACAATTTTGCCGCAATGCCGCCCTCACTGCTCGTACTATGACTATGAGCAATTCTAATTGGTATACCCGCTTTTTGAGCCGAACGGAGGACAAATCCGCTCATTTTATCCATGTGGGAGTGCACGATTTTATATTCTTGATGAGACGAAAAGAAAGTATCTAAAGTTTTGATGTATCCTGTATGTCCAACATCGGTAACATATGGTACTCTATGAACTTTTCCACCTAACGCTACTATTTCCTCATCGAATACACCTTCTTTACAAGTTAGAAAATCAAATTGGACTTTAGAGCGATCTAAATTTCGGTATAAATTCATAATTAAAGTTTCAGCCCCACCTCGATTCATATTTACAACTACGTGCAATATCCTTAATGGACAGCCCACTTTAATTCCCCCGTTTCCCCCATGAACATAGCATAAATATCTTCTTTCTCTTCTAACACTCCATGAATAGCGTATTTATTTTCAACTATCTTACGTCCAGTACTCCCAAATTGAACACCCAGTTCAAGCTTTTGCGTAAAAATTTTTACTTTATTAGACATCTCTTCTATATTGTCATGGCTTACGATCCAACCATTTTCACCATTAAGAACAAGCTCCCTGTGCCCTCTATTATCAGTAGCTACAACCGGAAGAGCGCAAGCCATCGCCTCCATGATATTCACTGGTAAACCTTCCCGAAGACTAGATGCAACAGCAAGATCACACATTGGTAATAATGAAGCAATATCATTTCGATAACCAAGGAAATGAACCATCTCGGCAACTCCTAGACGAAAAGCTAGTTTTTTACACTCCTCCATTAATGGACCGTTTCCTGCAAGTAAAAGCTTTGCATGAGGAACTTCATTCTTTAATAAGGCTAATGATTGAATCAAGAATTGCTGGTTTTTGTTTTTATTAAATTCAGCAGCGTAAAACATTAAAAAATCGTCTGGCTTAAAACCAAATTGCATCTTTAAATTTCGTTTGCGAGCTTCAGTTATCGGTCTAAATTGTTCCGTATCCACTCCTATTCCATGAATGTGTTCAATACTCGCTGCCTTAAATCTATGTTTCACGGCAAGATTATAATCTTCTTTATTAATTGTTATGAGACAATCTGTATAATGAGCTAATCCTTTTTCGATTGGATAATATGCAAACCAATTTATAAGCGGGGCACCCTTACAAAAATGAAATCCGTGAGCTGTATAAATCACTTTTGTTCCTTCTCTTCTTGCTGTTCTTGCTGCTAAGCGGGCAAGTAGTCCACCCATTGGAGTATGACAATGAATAATACTGTACTTATTTGTATTTATGATTGCTGTAAGCTCTTTGTATGCATGAAAGTTTTGCAGTTTTAAAGGAGATCTTTGGATAGGAATGTCGTACTTTTTATCTACATATGGAAGCTGTATATTGCCACTTGCAGCAACATGTACCTCCCAGCCTTGCTCTGTGAACCATTTCATATAAGGTAAATGAAATGCTTTGAAATGATAGTCTACTGTTGCACAAAACAAAACTCTCTTAGACACTTAGACCACACCCATTCAACTATATTTTCAATGAAAATACTGCTTTTACATAGACACTTAACTAGATATCGGAATTAAAGCTTTTGAAACATTACGTTTATTAGCCAAATGTAATAGTTTATTTCGCAACTCTTCTTTATTTAAATCTGAGTATGTAGAAATAATTTTTTCAATTTCTTCTATATAAACATCCGTTTCTTTCCCTACATAAATTCTCGGATAAACTTGTTTTTCATTCATTTCATCATTTTTTAGCAACTCTTCAAAAAGCTTCTCCCCTGGTCTCATTCCAGTGAATTCTATTCCTATTTCTTCAATAGAGTTTCCAGATAGTTTAATTAAATTTTTTGCAAGATCAACAATTTTTACTGGTTCTCCCATATCTAACACAAAAATTTCTCCCCCCTTAGCAACAGCTCCAGCTTGTATAACAAGCCTTGATGCTTCCGGAATGGTCATAAAATAACGAACCATATCGGGATGAGTAACCGTAACCGGTCCACCTTTTTGAATTTGCTTTTTAAATAGCGGAATTACACTACCTCGACTTCCTAATACATTACCAAAACGAACCGCAACAAACTTTGTATGACTCATTTTATCTTTATGTTGAATAATCATTTCAGACAACCTTTTCGTTGCTCCCATGACACTTGTTGGGTTCACTGCTTTATCCGAAGAAATCATGACAAACGTTTCTACATCGTGCCAGCTTGCTGCTTCTGCAACATTCATCGTCCCAATCAAATTGTTTTTTACAGCTTCTTCTGGATTATATTCCATTAACGGTACATGTTTATGTGCAGCAGCATGATAGACAACATGGGGACGATATTGATTCATTACCGAAATCATCTTCTTATAATCTTGTATATCTGCAATTTCTGAAATAAACGTAATCTTCGTATCACCATATAACTCTTTCAATTCCATTTCAATTGAGTAAATACTACTTTCACCATGACCTAATAAGATCAATTGCTTCGGATTAAATTTTGCGATTTGTCTACAAATCTCTGAACCAATTGAACCACCAGCACCAGTTACTAGAATGACTTTATCGGTTACATATCCTGAAATGCTATTTATATCCAATTCAACAGGATCTCGACCTAACAAATCTTCTACTTGCACATCACGGAACTCATTAACTGAGACTTTTCCTGTCACTAAATCTTCTAACATAGGGAGAATTTGCGTTTTCGCTTTTGTTTTTGAACACTCTTTAAAAATAGCATTCAAACCTTTTTTACTTAGGGAAGGGATTGCAATTATAATGCTTTCAATATTCAAATCGTGAACGGCACGCTCAATTTGATTCACACCTCCAATTACTGGAATACCTAAAATATCAAGATTATGCTTTTTCTTATTATCATCAATAAACGCAACAGGTAATAATTCTGTATCATTATTCTTTAGCAATTGTCTCGTTATCATTGTTCCAGCAGAACCCGCACCAATTATTAAAGTTCTCTTTTTTGTATCACCTTTTTTAAAATACACATCCCGTAACACCCGCCAAACAAAACGAGATCCTCCGATTAATAAAATGTGAATCATCCAAGTGACAACAAGCAAACGAAAATAAATACCTTTCAAGAATACTTCTTGTACTATAGCCGTGATAACAATAGAGAATGTGATAGCCTTAAAAATAATTAATAATTCTCCTATACTTGCATATTCCCATGCTTTTTTGTACAACTTGTAAATAAAAGCAAATAAATGATGGCTGAGTAATAAAGTTATGGAGCTAATTACTGATGATAACGTAATAACATGGAAACTAGCATTCACTAAAAAATAACTAAAGAAAATTGCACTTAATACAATGAGTGAATCTACTAAAAGTAATAGCGATAATCTTTGACGATATGTCATAAACTTCCCCCCTTTTAGTCATTAATTTTTAAAAAATTAAAGCTTTACTATAAGGTTTTTTCAAAAAACTCATAGTTAAAAACTTTAATAAAAATTGGGCATCTAACCCACCCTCACATCACACTCTTGATGACTGGCATCTAAGGTTTATCGCAACCCACAGCATGACCGAGTTCCTCCATTGATACTGGTAAGGAGACATCACCACATTATAGCTAAAAAAAAGACTTTTTTGTTCTTCATAAAGAACAAAAAACTGAAAGTAACTTTTATCTTCACGAAAATCCTCGCCACTTATGTCCTTTATCTCGAGTAGAGAGTTATTAGATGTTTAGCATGTGTGAAGTTGACACAACTTGCCTGATGCCCCTCCCTCTTCTCCATCGACAAACAACTTTGGTACTCCTTTGAGGTTCCCAATCCGCCCAAACAATTTATCAATATTAAATTTTATGTTTGTTTTTGGAAACCGAATATACTTATCTTGGAATTTATACACTTGTATTATGAATACAATTACTATAATGAATAATTGGATATAGTTTGGAATAGGAGGTCTGCGTCTAAAAGCGGAAGGATGTGCCTAATAATCTTTCATAGAAACAAAAAATGATTTCAATATATGCTTGTAATGTATGGAGAACTTCTTGTTGAAGTGGCTGTAACGATTGATTCGTACATAGGGTATGTGTACACTTAGTGAATATAGGAGTTTATTGTATTGCGAAAATTTTTACACCTTATTATTTAAAATAGCACCTACTAACCGTCCTCTTGTAAAACTTAAGATTCGTTTTGCTTCCACTGCATCCTCATTTACAGTATGATTACAGCTTATTACTAATACTACTCCATCACACTGATCAGCTAAAATACTCGCATCAGTTACATCTAAAACCGACGGAGAGTCAAATAATATGAAATCATATTGTTCCATTGCTTTTTGAATTAGATTCTCCATCGGTGCTGAGCTAAGTAATTCTGCAGGGTTAAAAGGGACTGGGCCACTTGTTAATACAGAGAGATTCCCAACCTCCGTTTGCATGACAGCCCCCTCCAATGTTGCTTTTCCGATTAAAATATCCGTCATTCCAATCATATTTTCTAAG
Organism: Bacillus sp. JJ864; assembly: GCF_036963045.1. Lineage (NCBI taxonomy): Bacteria > Bacillati > Bacillota > Bacilli > Caryophanales > Bacillaceae > Bacillus > Bacillus sp. JJ864. The sequence goes on from NZ_JBALLY010000148.1 coordinate 9,700, forward strand.
TTGAAGATTTTATGAATGACTGGGCTTCGTAAATTTGCGTCAACTACTAATACCTTTTCCCCCTGCTGTGCTATTGAAACAGCTAAATTAACCGCAGTAGTTGACTTCCCATCTCCAGAACCTGGAGATGTAATAACAATCGTCTGCGCTTTACGATTCACAGATGCAAATTGAAGATTTGTACGAATTGCACGGTATTGTTCAGAGATTTTGGAGTTCGGAGCCAAATAAGTAACTAGGCCTTCTTTCTTAATTTTGTCTGTTTTTCTTCTATTTGTGTAATCCAAGTGTCTCTCCCCCTTAATGCCACCGATCTGCCTTTGCTATATTTGTCTACTATATTTCGTTTATTCATTTTAGAAATGCCCCCTAACGTTGGAATGCCTAATAATTCCTCCATAGATCGCTCCGATTTAATAGTATCATCCAAAGAATCTAGTAAAAACACAAAGCCGATGCTTAATATGATGCCAATAAAAAAGAAAAGCATTATTGTATTTAAATGATTTATGTTTATAGGTACAGGATACTTCGAAGCTTTCGCTTCTGATAAAACGCTAACATTATTAAAATTTAACAAAGTGGAGACTTCTTGCTTGTAAACTGCCGCTGTAGTGTTCGCAATTTTAGCTGCGAATTTGGGGTCAGCATCAACTACATTAATTCTCACTACTTGAGAACCTTGTACACTTTCCGTACTGATTTGTCCGCTTAATGCACTTGCTGATCTGTCAGTATGCAATTCTGCAGCTACTTTTTCTAACACAGCTGGTTCATTAATCATTACTTTAAGTGTGTTCATCATTTCAGCATTATTTGCTTGAATAATGATTCTTGCAGAAGATGCGTATAATGGAGTTTTTAAAAGAATGCTATAAGCCGCACCGGCCAATGTAGTAATTATTGTGAGGACGATAATGATCCATAGCCTTCTTTTTATGACACTAAATAACTTTTTTAGATTAATTTCTTTTTCCATTGGGGCTCCCTCCGCACTTTTTATATTCAAAGATTTAAAGAATTTATCTATGTACATCTTTTCGTGCAAAAGCATACCTTTATGAAGGAAAATACAATTTATTCTATTTAAGGTAAATTTTAGTTTCTTATATAGAACAAGTCAATATAAATATTTCGGTAATTCTTTATTTTTCCCTTTCAAATGAGCTGCTTTTAAATCGACAAACTTCGCTTTTTAATAAATCAAATTTCCCCTTAAAACTTCTAATAACCCTTTATATTGACCTTCTAAAAATATATGTTTCGCCCAAACATTTATTCATTGCATATAAATGTTATTTTTATATTAAATACGTATTCATGATCTTGCGGGTAATGAATCTATATAGACAACTAAAAAACTGACATAAAAGTTCTCCTTCTTTTCAAGAGAAGGCGCCCGTTCGTCTTCAAATCAATGAACACGTTATCTTTATCTCCTACTTAACTCATAGTGTACAAAAGATTATTCTACTTAAAAGTTTTCAATATATATCCCGCTTACAGTTTTAATCCTTCCGCACCTGCATTTCTATAAAATTCAAATTGCATAAAACACCAAATCCCTTTATTTATCTTTATTTGGATACATTTACTAATATTATTTCTCGAAAAATTATGTTAAAGTTGCATGGCATAGGTTTTTACATGTCAGCATTGCATTTTGGTCCCGTATTTTGACGGGGCTTCTTTTTTAGAATATTATCGACTTAATCAATAGAAAAATTATGTTCCCTTCAAAGTGCATTACATTTTAAAAGTGTTTTATCAAAAAAAGCCCCGCTACCAGTAGTATCAGAGCTTACCTCTCTTAGTAAAGAGTCATATATTAATCGCGTTCTGAATATAACCTAACCTTTTATAAGTTTTCACACCATGCTGTAAAACGTTGATATTTAAGTGTATTCATAAAATGGATTTTCAGATTATTATTGTTGGAAAATTAGGTGGTGCTTCTGTTAAAAAAATTGAAGTCAATGAACATTTAGGAACTGATACTCCAGATGACTACATTGTGTTAGCTTACCTCTCTTTTGATAGAGCGAATTCCAAAGGTACAACTAAAAAAATGATTGAACAATATAATAATGAAATTGGTGCTCTCGTAGGTAATATGGAACAAAACGCACAAATATTAACGATTTTTTGGAAAGTTCCATATCAACAAAAAGATACCAATCTAGCAAAAACAAACTTAGAACGAGCAGATACTAAAATGAAATTTAAATCTAATTGGTTTGCTCGTGCATTAAACTAACAATTTTTTTCATCCATTACATTATCATGAGAAAATAATAATCAAACCATAAATATGCAAAATTGCA
>NZ_JBALLY010000149.1:0-1850 GCF_036963045.1 Bacillus sp. JJ864
TTCAGTTTTCTACTCTACTTTTACTTATAGTTAACCATTTTTATTGTGTTGTGTAACTCAAAATAGAAAGTCTTATAAAGTTACTGATATCAATGGATTCAGCATTCCAATCAGTTACACAAAATATAAGATATGGGTAATTAGTTATTAATCTTAAAAACTATAGGAAAAGGTGATCAGGAATGAAACTTACACTCGCAGAGGAAATGGAGATATTTATGGAATCTATGGCCGCAATGAGGTTATGGAAAAAGAAAAGAGAAATAAGTCAGCGTAAGCAACGTATCAAGAAACGAAAGTCGCAGCAGAAGAATTGGAAGAAATGGAAAAGAAGAAAATAAAAATTAGTGGCAGAGTCATGACCGTTTTTTGACCGCAAATATGCCGGTTGATTTGGATTTATCGTGTTATATTTGTATTGTGAGAAATGGCGGAAATAACATGACTCACAAAGATACTTTTATAATTAAACGGCCCTTTTGTCATTAAGTCCTTGGTTTTCGACAGCTTCGATGTTGCAGATTGAATGAACATTGAAGTATTGAAGAGCTTTTGCTCTTCTTTGAACTGATGGAAGCAGCGTATTACTATAATCATCGGTTGAAAGAGGTGTGAAAACTCCTTAACCAAATATAATGAAATATGAAGCACACATGACTTGTCTATTTATGAAAGACCGTTATCCGATTGAGGTAGCGGTTTTTTACTTTATTTGATTGAGAGTAAAAACTTCATTTACCGTATTTATAGTAATAACATAAGATTTTGACGAAAGGGCAACTGGTGCACGGTTGCTCTTTTATTATGCAAAAGTGTATAAGTCGTGTGAGAGTTGAAAAAATAGTATATTATCTTTCTCAATGTACATATTAAGTAAAGTGTTTAATATCATACATAAAGGGCGGGGTAATATGAGTGAAAATAAGAAAAATGAAGAATTGAATAAGGTGAAGAAGTATTATTTTAATGAGGATAATCAACCAGTAGCTGGTATAGAGTTAACTTTGCCGTCTGATATAGGAAGCTTGTTAGACCCGAAATCAGATAATGATGAAAGTAGAGAGGGTAATAATGAATAAGTTTAATCTAAGCATCCATTCGGGTGCTTTTTCACATTTTGCAAAGGACGAGCATATACTGCTTGTACACCGTTTAACTTTAGTTAAAAGGAATCTCGTAATCCCAATTCTTGCCCTTACCCAAAGAGGAGCGCTTGCGGAAACAGGTGCTCTTCTTTTTGTTATGTAAAAAAAAGAACCTAAGGAAGCTAGGTTCTGAAAAAAGGTAAGAAAATGGATTGGTAATAACTTGATAATTTAATAAATGTCCGCATCTAGATAATACAATATAATTGAGATACATTCAAGAGTTTATTGTGAGGTGGTTGTAGTGATCGATGAAGGAATACAAAACCAAACAACAGAAGCGTAAGTTCTATGACAGTGGTGAATGGAAACAACTTCGTGAAGAAGTAAAGAATCGTGACAATTACGAATGCCAAGAGTGTAAACGTAACGGTCATGTTCGTACTGAAACTAATGAGTACAGTGAGAGTGCAAAGCGTAAGAAGATACAGTTAGTTGTCCATCACATAAAAGAGCTTGAACATCATCCAGATCTTGCGCTTGAAATAGATAATCTTGAAACAGTTTGTGTGGATTGCCACAACAAAGAACATGGAAGAACGTTTCAAAAGAAACAGAATAAATGGGAACACGATGAAAAGTGGTAGAAAAATAGTTTTAAATACACCCCCCGGTCAAAAGTTTTAGCTTTTTTGGGGAACTGGGGCACCGGAGGAGGGGGTTAACTGTCAGGTTTTTTTCGAAATTACGCACGTAAGGGGGGGT
>NZ_JBALLY010000149.1:1889-21075 GCF_036963045.1 Bacillus sp. JJ864
GTAAGGGGGGGTGGGTAGATGGCTGTCAGTATTACAAAATTGAAAGAACAGCTAATGAACAGTATTGAAATTACAGATTTAGTCGAGGTTGAAAAAGTAGAACGATACATTGATCTAGTTAAAGCATTCAGAAAAATAAACAGAACTGTCAATAAAGAAGGCGAATCGGTGACAGTCAAAAACGGATCTCAAGTTTTTGTTAAAGCCCATCCTCTTATAAGTGAAAGGAATAAAATTAACAGTTCTTTAATTGCGCTAGGAAGAGATATAAAGTTTGTTTGTAAACCTAATATCCCTAAGGCTGGTTATAGTAAAAGTGATTTAACATGATTAGGCAAAAGTACATTGATGAATACATTGAACTTTATCGAACTGGAAAAATAAAGTTCAACAAAGAAAGAGAACTGTTAATTGAATATCTAGAAAAATACGTTTTAAATAGGGACGATTTGTATTTTGACGATGAAATGATTGAGGATTGTATCAACTTCGGTGAGAAGTGGTATTTTCCGTTGCAGCCATTTCAAAAATTCTTAATAGCATTCGTCTTTTTATTTTATAAGAAAAATGGACGTGTATTTTATCGTAAATTCCTGTGGATGTTAGGACGTGGTGGCGGTAAAAACGGTCTAATTTCTGTTATTATTCACTTTTTAATTAGTGAATTACATGGCATTCCAGAGTATAACATTTCAGTTGTTGCGAATAGTGAAGAGCAAGCAAAAACGAGCCCTGACGAAGTTCATAAATGTGTGAAGAAAAATGAAGTCTTACAAAGAGCCTTTAAAACAACGTTAACTCAAACAGTTTCAAAGGCTACTGAAAGTGTACTGAAGTTTAGAACTTCAAATGGAGATACAAAAGATGGCTTGCGTGATGGTGCGGTTGTATTTGATGAAATACATCAATATGAAAGCAATAAAGATGTTCGCGTTCATATCAGTGGTTTAGGGAAGAAGAAAAACCCACGTGAGTTTTATATTGGTACAGATGGATATGTACGTGATGGTTTCTTAGATAAGCAAAAAGAAAAAGCAATGAAGGTTTTAAACGGTGAAGCACGTCCGAATGCTATCTTTCCTTTCATTTGTAAATTGAATGACGAAACAGAAGTAGATGATCTTGATAATTGGGAGCTTGCGAATCCCATGTTATCAAAGCCTCTAAGTGAGTATGCCGAAGGATTGCTTGAAACGATCAAGGAAGAATATGAAGATTTAGAAGACGATCCAAGCAATCGAGAAGAGTTCATGACAAAGCGTATGAATTTACCTGTTACAAATTTAGAGCGTTCTGTTGCAAAATGGTCAGAAATTCTTGCTACAGATCGACCGTTTCCAGATTTACATGGCCAAGAATGTATTGGATCGTTAGACTTTGCAAGTATTCGAGATTTCGCGGCATGCGGTCTTTTATTTAGACAAACTGGTGAGTATATTTTTAAAACTCATTCCTTTGTGCGGAAAGAATTTGTTGATATCTATTATGGATATTCCAAAAAAGCAGGTGAGTTTAAAAAACAGAAGTTTGCGCCAATAAAAGAATGGGAAGAACAAGGCTTATTAACTGTTGTGGACGAGCCAACTATCAATCCTCAACACATTGTCGATTGGTTTGTAAAAATGCGTGAACAATATGGCGTTAAGAAAATTATAGCTGATAATTTCCGAATGGAAGCAATCAGACCTTTATTAGTCGCGGAAGGGTTTGAAATAGAAGTCATACGAAATCCAAAAGCAATTCATAGTTTACTAGCTCCACGTATTGAAATGGCGTTTGCCAATAAGCAAATTATCTTTGATGATAACCCTCTTATGCGTTGGTATACACAAAACGTACTGGTTGTTATCAAGGGTGATGGAAATAAAATATATGAAAAGAAGGAACCTGTGCGAAGGAAAACTGACGGATTCCAATGTTTTGTACATGCCCTTTATAGAGCGGATGAAATACAAGAATCAACAGACTTTGTAATAGGTGATATCAAATTCTAGTGAAGGGGGTGAGAACAATTGGATGGCTGGATGTAGTATTAAACAGAAATAAAGAAATAGCATTTATGTTTGATGTAGACATGTTTGTTGATGCGGCAAACAGAGCTCATATGAAACGATTGGCAATTGATACTTGTATATCCTTTTTAGGAAGAACAATTAGTCAATCGGAATTCAGAGTAAAGAATAAAAAAGAATTTGTACAGGATGAGCTTTACTATCGTTTGAATGTTAGACCAAACAAGAATATGACAGCCAGCACTTTTTGGGAAAAGTTCGTTCGTAAGCTCATTTATGATAATGAATGTTTAGTCATACAAGCTGATGATGGTGATCTACTCATTGCGGATGACTTTCAGCATAATGAATATGCTGTTTTTGAAGATATATTTACGAATGTGACGGTAAAAGACTATCTTTTCAAAAGAAGTTTTAAACAAAGTGAAGTTATCCATTTGAAATATCGAAATGATAAGTTATCAACGCTTATAGATGGGCTTTTTGCTGACTATGGCGATTTATTCGGTAGAATATTAAACTCCCAAAAACGTAAAAACCAAGTTCGCGGCACAGTTGATATGGATATGATTGGTGCTAAAACGCAAGAACAGGTAACAAAGTTACAAGAGTTTATAGACAACATGTATAAGGCAATTGGTAATAAAGATATTGCTATTGTGCCGCAACAAAAAGGGATTGAGTACAAAGAAGTATATAACGGTTCTGCTAATGGTCCTAGTGTGGAAGAAATAAACAAAGTAACGAATGGTTTTCTCAATCAAGTAGCAATGGCTATCGGTATTCCAACATCTTTGTTATATGGGGATATGGCGGATGTAGAAAAGCAAACGAAAAATTACATGCTTTTCACGGCAAAACCTTTGTTAAAAAAGATATCAGATGAAGCAAACGTGAAATTCTTTGAGATGAATGAGTATCTTGAAGGACAAAAGATTGAGGTTAAAGCTGTTTCTTACCAAAGTATATTTGATCTTGCAACAAGCATTGATAAGCTCATTTCTTCAAGTGCATTTACAGGGAATGAAATTAGATTAGAAGTTGGATATGAATACTCAGATGATCCAAATCTAAATATCCATCATATTACAAAAAACTATACAAAATTAGATGAATCTGAAGGAGGTGAGAAAACAAATGAAACAGATGAAACGTAAATTTGGTTTTAAGAATCAAAAATACAATGAGCAGTTAGCAAACATCCCACATAATTTTACTGTAGTCCATGATGAAGATAATGGAGTTAGTGAATTGACGATTTACGGAGATATTGGTGAATCGTGGTGGTGGGAATCTACTTCTGCAGCTGATATTGATAATGCTTTGAAAGCAGCAGGAAATAACGATTTAGTTATTCATCTTAATTCCCCTGGCGGCAGTGCTTTTGATGGGATTGCTATATACAATCGTCTAAAGTCGCATAAAGGAAAGGTTAAAATCCATGTAGATGGATGGGCCTGTTCAGCGGCATCTGTAATAGCGATGGCAGCAGATGAATTAATCATGGGAGCTGGATCGATGTTGATGATTCATGAGGCTTCTACAGTTGTATGGGGCAGTAAAACGCTTATGAGAAAAGAAGCCGATATGCTAGAGAAATTAGAGGATGGCATCATAGATATTTACATGACACGGGTAAATATTGAACGTGAAGAAATTCGTAATATGGTCAATGAGGAAACCTGGTTTAGTGCAAACGAAGCTGTTGAAATCGGCTTTGCCACTACTACTGCAACAACTGTGGAAGACAACACGAATGAGGAACTTGCACAATTAAAAGCTCAAATGCAATCAATGCAAAATGAATTAGATCAGTATAAGAATCAATCAAGAGAGCCTAGTCCTGCACCTGTAAAAAACAGTGGGATTAAAGGGCTCTTTTTAAAATTATAAAAAATGGGGGAAACACATAATGGTCATTAAATTTAATAAATCTGAAGCATTTAATAAAGCGAAAGTAAAATTAACGGATGCTTTAACAAGTTCAGAAAGTACAGAACAGGAACAATCAACTGCTTTTGAAAATTTCTTTGATGCAATGCAAACGGACGTAATTAATACAGTTCGTAATCAAGTAAATGATGAAATGTTAGATCGTTCTATTCTTCAACAACGTGGTCGAAACGTACTAACAGCAGCAGAAACAAAATTCTTTAATGCAGTTGTACAAGAAGGTGGATTCAAAGACGGTTCTATCCTTCCAGTAACTACACAAGAACGTGTATTTGAAGATTTAGTTAAAGAACATCCATTGCTTGATGCTTTAGGGCTACAAGATTTAGGGGCAGTTACGAAGTTCATTTATTCTGATGCAACAAAAGCGTATGCATGGGGCGAATTATTCGGTGAGATCAGAGGACAAGTAAATGCAGCGTTCCGAGAAGAAAAAATCGGTCAACTTAAATTAACTGCATTTGCAGCTATTCCAAACGATATGCTTGAACTTGGACCAGAATGGGTTGAACGTTATGTTCGAACTTTATTAGTAGAATCTTACTCAGTAGGTTTAGAATTTGGTTTTGTAAATGGCGGTGGATCAGTAGCGCATCAACCTGTAGGTTTAATGAAAGATGTAAATGCAACTACAGGCGCGGTTACTGACAAAAAATCATCCGGCACATTAACATTTGCCCCTTCTGAACATGGTGAAGTAATTGCTGGTGAGCTTTATGAAGTAGTAAAAGCTTTATCTATTGATGGAAAAGGCAAATCTCGCAAAGTTTTAAATAATATTGTAATGGTTGTCAATCCTGTGGATGCTATTGGTGTACAGGCTCGTAATACAATTCAAACAGCTAATGGTCAATGGGTGATGGCATTACCTTATAACATTCAAACTGTAGAGTCTGAAGAGGTTCCAGTTGGTAAAGCGTTATTCTTTGTGAAAGGTCAATACATTGCGGCAATCGCAGGTGGATACAAACTTAAAAAGTTTGATCAAACACTAGCAATTGAAGATGCAACGCTTTATACAATCAAACAGTTTGCTAACGGCAAGCCAAAAGATAATAAGGCAGCGCTTGTATATGATTTAAAGATTTCATTTACACCACCAGTAACTAAATAAGGAATGATGTGAATGAATACAGTAATTTCAAATGAAATATTACAGCAATTTAAAGAAAGGATGCGTTTAGGTGATGATGAAGACGATAACCTAAAACGTATCCTTTCTACATCTAATAAAGCTTTAATCAAAGTTTGTGGAGATTATGATCTTAATGATGACGAGGTGTTCAAGGAGTTAGTCTTTGAACGCTCTCGTTATGTTTATAATGATGCACTTGAGTATTTTGACAATAATTTTTTAAGTCAGATTAATAGTCTTAGCATCGAAAAAGCATTAGAAGAAATTAAAGTGGAAGGTGAATGATATGCGTCCATTTCAGTATAAACCACCATTAAATTCTGGGGATTTTAGAAATCGAATCATCATTGAACAACCAATAGCAATCGAAGATGAACTAGGCCAAACGAGTGAAGATGAAATAACATGGAAAGAGTTAAAAAAAGCGTGGGCTATAATAAAAACGCTAAAGGGTTCTGAATATATTGCAGCTTCAGCTTCGCAAGCCACAAGAATGTATCGATTTATAATTCCTTATACTCATGGAATTACAGAAGAAATGCGGATTAATATAAAGGGACGTATCTTCGATATTATTGAACCACCAATAAATGATGATGAACAAAATAAAACATTAACTATAATCACCAAGGAAAAAGTGAGGTGAATGTTAGTGGTTAGCATCGACAACTTAGCAAACGAAATCGCTAAACAAGTAGAGTTATATACAAGGGAAGTAAAAGAAGAGGTAGAACAGGCGGCTGATGATGTAACGAAAGAATCTGTAAATAATTTGAAAACAGCGGGTGAATTTGACGATAAATCTGGTGATTATCGCAAGGGATGGACACGTAAGAAAGTAAAAGGTGTATGGGTTATTTATAATAAAAAATATCAACTTACACATTTACTAGAGCGTGGACATGTAATTAATGGTGGTACTGGCAGAGCGCGGAAATTTCCACATATTGGACCAGAAGAACAGAAAGCCATCTCCGAATTCATAGATCGCGTTGAAAGGGCGGTGCAGCGATGACCTTAACTGAATTTAAAAAGGTACTAGAGGCTACAGGTTATCCTGTGGCTTATTCGCATTTCACCGCAACACCTGGTAACCCTGTACCATCGCCACCGTATATTTGTATCCTTGTGGACGGCTCATCTAATATGATGGCTGACAATAAGGTCTATCACAAAATAAATGATGTGAATATTGAGCTTTACACAATTAAAAAAGATTTGGTTGCAGAAGCCAAGCTTGAAAATGTCTTAGATGAACATGAGATTCCTTATGAATCACCATTTGAGACGTTTATTGAATCTGAGAAATTATATCAAAAATTTTATGAAGTGAGGTTAATTTAAATGCCTGAAAATAAAGTTTCGTTCGGTTTGAAAAACGTTCATTATGTACCATATGACGTGAAAGATTTTGTAGTTACGTTTGGGACGCCAATTCCGCTACCTGGTGGAGTTGAGTTAACTTTTGATCCGCGTGGCGATTTAATTGAATTCTATGCAGACGACATGCTTTATTACGCTGCAAGTAATAACCAAGGTTATGATGGAACATTAAATATTGCTATTATTCCAGAACAATTCGCTATTGATGCGCTTGGTGAGCAATTAGATACAGAAGATGGAGTATTAAATGAGTTAGCTGATGCGAAAGGAAAACCATTCGCGTTATTATTCGAATTTGATGGCGATGTGAATGCAACCAGACATGTTATGTATAACTGTTCATCGAGTCGCCCAACACTTGCATCTAAAACAAAAACAAATTCTGCTGAACCTAATACAAATGAACTGAAGTTCGTCTCTAGTCCAATTGTTTTAGCGCCTGGCGGTAGACCAATGGTTAAAACAAAAACAACTTCTAAAACAACGCAAGCAATTTATGATAATTGGTACAAAAAAGTATACGTAAAATCAGCAACACCAAAAGGAGCGTAATTAGATGGAAAAAACGATTGTAGTAGACGATAAGCAAGTTCGATTAAAAAGCACAGGTGGAACTCCTAAGCGATATAAAGCACAGTTCGGAAAAGATTACTTCTCAGATCTAATGAAACTGTATCCATTGATAAAATCAGATGTAAATGATTTAGATAACATGGATTTCAGTCTGTTAGATATGGACGTTTTCTATAACTTTACTTATGTATTAGCGAAAACAGCAGACCCAACTATTCCTGATCCAATTACTTGGCTAGATACATTTGATGAGTTCCCAATTTATGAAATCATTCCAGAAATTCAAGATATGTTAATGGCATCTATGCAATCTAAAAAAAAGATGTAAGTGATGAGCAAGGAGCTGACGATGGAGAAGGATTTACAACCGAGACGTTCCTTGCTTTATGTTATAAATGCAAGCTTACAAGCGCAGATTTGGAGGAAATGACAATCGGTATGTGCCTTGATTACATTAGTGAATATATCGACTTGCAGAATCCGCAAAAAGAAACGGTGAGAAAAGCTACACAAAAAGATTACGATTCATTCTAAAAATGACTACCTATACAATCGGTGGTCATTTTTACTTTTGTAAAAAGGTGGTGAATATGTGGATAAATCAATAAAAGGGATTACGATACAGCTTGGTGCGGACACTTCTAAATTAGGTAACGCACTAAAAGATGTTACAAAGCAATCTGTCGCTTTAACGCAAGAACTTAAACAAGTTGAGAGAGGATTAAAATTCAATCCTGGTAATACAGAGTTACTTGCACAGAAACAGCAATTATTAGCTGAACAAGTCAATGTAACAACTGAAAAGCTAAATAAGCTGAAAGAAGCGCAAACGCAGATCAATCAGAAGTTTGCTGAAGGAAAGATATCACCAGAACAATATAGGGCGTTCAACCGTGAAGTAATCGCAACTGAAAACCATTTAAAAAGCTTACAAAACTCTATGAGAGAGATGGAAGCTGAAGAAGGTCGTATAGCTAATTCAACAAGACAGCTAGAAGCATTATTTCAAGCCACAGGAACGAGTGTAGATAACTTCTCTAGCGCTTTAGGTGGTAGACTAGTCAACGCAATTAAAAGCGGCACAGCATCATCTAAACAACTTGACGAAGCGATTAACAAAATTGGTGTCGAAGCATTAGGCACAAGAACTGATCTTGAAAAGATGAAACAAATTCTTGCAACTATTGATGATGGAAACTCAATAGAAAATGTTAAAAAAGATTTAGCTAAACTCTCTCAAGAAGCTGAACATGCAGGTAAGAAGTTCAAAGAGCTTGATATTGATTTAGAAAACGTGCTTGGTGCAGCGGTTGCTGGTGGTGGTTTAGAAAAGGCTATTGAAACAGCACTAGATACATCAAAATTAAAAACAAAAATCGATATATCATTTAATGTTCCCGAGGAATCTAAAAAATCAGTAGAAGCAGCTGTAAGAGGTATTGAAGCATATGGAGTTGATGGAGCGGAGGCACTTGAAGGTGTTCGTCGCCAATGGGCATTAAATAAAACGGCTTCTGATGAAGCAAACACAGCTCTCGCGAAACAAGCAGCAACCATTTCCCAAACGTATGAGGGTATTGATTTTACTGAGTTAATCCAGGAAACAAACGAGATTTCCAGTGAGTTAGGGATATCTCAAGAAGGCGCGATGGGTATGGCTGATGCTCTCTTGAGAGTTGGTTTTCCACCTGAACAAATAGACATTATTGCTGAATATGGCGGTCAGTTAACTCGCGCTGGGTTTAAAGCTGAAGAAGTACAAGCGATTATGGAAGCTGGGATTGAAACGGGTACTTGGAATATAGATAACCTTCTAGATGGTCTAAAGGAAGGGCGGATTCAATTAACTGAGTTTGCTCAAGGAGCAGACAAAGCTTTAAAAGAAGCGCTTGATGGTTCAGGGATTGCAACTGAACAAATAGAACAATGGGGAGCAGCTGTCGCTAAGGGCGGAAGAGAAGGTGCGGCAGCTATGGTGGAAGTGGCTAAAGCAATCGATGGAATAGAAGACCCCGTTAAAAAGAATCAAGTGGGGGTTAAAGTTCTAGCCACTATGTTTGAAGACCAAGGGCAGAATATAACTAACACTTTAATAAATGCTTCACAAAAAACAGTAGATTTTAAGAAAAACCAAGATCAACTTAATGAGTCAGTTAAAAAGCTAGACGCTTCGCCAGCTGTGAAATTTCAGAAGTCAATGTCTGATTTGAAAATAGCATTAGAGCCTGTTTTAGAGGTAATAACGAATGTAATAAGTACGTTAGCTGAATGGATCTCAAATAATCCTAAGTTAGCAGCAACATTAGCAACTATCGCTACAGTGATTGCTATTATATCTGGAGCTATATTAGCCCTTATGCCAATAATAACAACGATAATGAGTATAGTAGGAGTCGTTGCTAGTGCTTTAGGAGTGGCTACAGCTACCGCAGCTGGTATTGTCGCCATTGTACCTATTATTATTGCGGCGGTTGTAGCACTGGTTGTTGCAATCGTTAAAAACTGGGATTCTATTAAACAAAAGACAATTGAAATATGGAATTCGATTATTGAATTTCTTTCAAACTTGTGGAATGGTGTTGTAGATATAACCTCAGAGGTTTGGGGCAAAGTTGTTGAAGTGACGACAAGTGTTTGGAGTGGAATCAAGGATTTCTTTTCTGAGCTTTGGGCCGGTATAGTAGAGCTATTTACCACTACTGTAAATGGTATTCGTGATTTCTTTGTTCAAGCATGGACAGCTGTGTCAGAGTTCTTTATGAGCATATGGAATGGTATTGTCGCGTTCTTAACACCAATTCTTCAAGGGATAGCGGATTTCTTTTCGATGATCTGGAATGGAATCTCAGCTGTTATCCAATCTGTTTGGAATTTCATAACACAGTACCTACAGGCAATTTGGACAGCTATTTTGTACTTTGCGACGCCAATTTTTGAAAGTGTAAAACAATTTATTGTTGATACTTGGAATACAATTAGTTCCACTACAAGTGCAGTATGGCAAGCAATAACAGATTTCCTATCATCATGTTGGAATGGACTTGTTAGTTTTGTTACACCAATCTTTGAAACTATAAAGAACTTCATCATATCAGTATGGGATACGGTAAGTTCAGCAACAAGTTCGGTGTGGAATGCAATAGTTGGTTTCTTAACTGGATTATGGAATGGCATTGTTTCTACAGCAACAAGTATTTTTGATGGAATCAAAAATGTAATTGTAACCGTGTGGAATTGGATCAGCAGTACAAGCAGTAGTATTTGGAATGGAATTAGTTCTTTATTGTCAAGCGTTTGGGATGGTATTAAATCCACAGCATCATCCATTTGGGAAGGGTTAAAAGAAACAATTATGGGTCCTGTCCGTTGGGTGACTGGTGCAGTTGGTGACGCTTTTGATGGAATGAAGTCAGGTATTTTAGATGCATGGGACGGCATTAAGTCAGGTATTAAAACAACAATAAATTTCATCATTAAAATGATTAATAAATTCATAGATGGATTTAATACACCAGCAGATGCCTTAAATAAAATACCTGGTGTTGATGCTCCGGAAATTCCACATGTTCCAATGTTGGCCACAGGTGGCCATGTTCTTGGAGATGGTCAATTCATAGCTGGTGAAGCTGGACCAGAGTTATTCACTAAAAAGGGGAATAAGGTATCTGTTACGCCACTTTCGTCAAGAGAGAAATCACTTGGTATTACAGGAACAATTAGAGAATTAGTTGCTAACATGAATCGGACTATGGCTGGTAATATACAGTCGCTTAATGAAAGTGCAATGCGTGGAATGAATGTTTCATATGCTAATGCAGGAATGTATGGCATGGATTCAACTCCAAAAGAAGTAGTTGTACAACTTACTGTGGATCAACCTGTAATTGTGGATGGCCGTACCGTACAACGCTCTGTACGAAAAGAAGATTTAAGACAAGATAAAATTAAATTTCTGAAAGGGAGGGAATGATAAGTATGCCAGATACAATTCTACTATTTAAAAACGGACAAACTTGCTCCCTCAAGAAAGACCACAATGTCGAAACATTAGAATTGACAGTTGATCCACCTCAAAAAGAAGCGCAGAAAACAAAAATAACAGGTAAGTATGGTGTTCATTATTATAACAAGAGTTACACAGAACGAGGATGTCAGCTTAGAGTACTTGTGGACACGATGGACATAGAAGGTGTTTATGAGAAACGGAATGAGTTGTATGCCTTATTTGGAAGGCTAGAAGACTTTTATATTATATATTCCAGAGAACCAGGTATACGGAGACGTGTTGAGTATCAAGACATGAAGATTAACCGTCCGCCTGGTTCTTTATTATTTGAAATTACTGTTGAGTTTTCCATTCCTGACGGATTCGGTGAAAGTATATTCACCTCTTTAGACGTTAAAGGGTGGGATACTAATAAATTTGCTTGGGGTATGAATTTAGAGTGGGACGATAAATATGATTACACATTCAAAGAAAAAATGTTCCATTTTAAAAACGTTGGAACGATGGAAATTAACCCGTCACAGCATGATATAACATGGCGTATTAAATGCGATCCACGCTATTTAAAGATTACGAACTTTACTACAAATGATTCATTAACAATTTACAATCCTGATACAGTTTCACAAGGAATCATTGTCATAAAGGGTCTTCACATAGAAGATGAGTATGGCCGCAATCTTGTACGGCATGCTGACGCAGGGGAAATACATCTTGTGTCCGGACTAAATCAAATCAAAATCGAATCGTCTACATTCCATTGGTGTGAAGTAAATACAAGATTCTATTATTTATAGAAAGGAGCGAGTGCTATGAGTTTAGCAAGACTATATTATATACATAGTTTTATGTCTGCCGATGAACGGAAAGAATTAAATTTAGAAGTAAATAATATATATTTGGAGCTTGTGAACAACAACAATTTTATTGTCAGAGTTCAACAAGCTCTTTTAAATTTAGCAACAAAAGAAGCAGCCGATGTTGCTAATTTATTAGCATTAATAGCAAGTGGAAATACAGACACTTTAAATACAGTGAAAAAATTAATCTCAGATTTTCTAGCGGCCAAACCATCAAATTTTGATGAGGTAGTCGCGGCAAGATTAGGGGAAAAGACTTTATATGATTTGAATCAAAAAATAAAGACGAAGCTTGATAATACAGATAGTTTTCAACGTATTAAATTAACTGATGACAATGGCCATGTTATAAATCTTGAAGATGCAAGTGATATTAATGACATTGTTAAAACAGGTTTTTATAAAGGAAACGTTAAAAATGCGCCTAAACAAGGATATTGGTGGATTCAAGTCTACTCACAACCAAATTCTGACTTCGGTTGCATGCAAGTAGCATATAGCTTGAATAATACAGTTGAAAACAGTCTGTATGTCAGAAAAAAAACTAATAAAATTTGGACGGAATGGGAACAGCTTGGTTTAGCTGGAGCTTATGATGATATCAAAAATGAAGTCAATAAGGTGAAAGGTGCTCACGCTTCGTTAGATACAGCAATCAGATCTATGATTCCATATAACAGTGTCAATTATTATGGCAGCGATAACGCGGCCTTTCAAAAAGCTCTGAATGAGTCGGCCGGGAAAACATTAGATATTCCGGCAGGAGCATACACAATAGGTGATTTGGAAATTCCAAGTAACATTAATATTCGTGCTGATCCAAATGCTTTCTTTATTTTAAAGGCAGGAAGTACAACATTCTTTACTAATAAAGATACAGTAAATATTGGTGGATATGATAAGACAAGGGGCATCATCTTTAAAGGTGGAGTATTTGATTTAAAGAAAACTAAAGATGCAAAAGCATTTGTATTATCACATTGCCAGGACATTACAATTGATACAAAAGTTATCAATGGTGGTGAGTCACAAGCATACGTTTCTTTAAATGCTATTAAAGATGCAGAAATAGATATAGAAGCTGTGGATTGTACCGCTACGACATCGGCAGGCGCTATAGTAGGTATTTATGTTGTTATTGATACAAATACGCTTACAAATCAAAATACAAAGCCTTACGATAAGACACCTTGTGACAATGTGAAAGTCATTCTTAAGTTAAAAAATACTAAAAAAGGACTAGCTGAAATTGCACCAGTGGATAAGATAGTTCATAAGAACGTTACTTATAATGTCCAAGCAGAAAACGTATTGGAGGAACTTGGACTATTTAATAATATGTCTTATTTTAGAACAGAAAAAGTAATTGGTAATGATATTGGACATGGGTTAGTATTCCAGATTCTTAATGATACCTGCGAAGATTTTACTCTTGAAGGTGTGAACATTAGAAACGGTAAAAGCAAAGAAACATCCCGCGGTGTTTGGTTTAAGAGCAAGGAAGGTGACAATGCGCCACAATACAAAAATGTGAGGATATTAAATCCTGTCGTTCGAGCTTTTAATAAAGGAATCGTAACGGAATATGGATTTAGCGCTAAAATTACCAATCCAGACGTACAAGAATGTTGGGAAGATGGTATTTGGAATTACTTCACTCTTGATTGGGGTCTAAACGGTGGAACGGT
Source organism: Bacillus sp. JJ864 (assembly GCF_036963045.1). Classification (NCBI taxonomy): domain Bacteria; kingdom Bacillati; phylum Bacillota; class Bacilli; order Caryophanales; family Bacillaceae; genus Bacillus; species Bacillus sp. JJ864. The sequence goes on from NZ_JBALLY010000149.1 coordinate 15,500, forward strand.
TAAATATAATAATAAATTGGGTTGGGATTCCCGTTCAGACGTTCACATCGGAGAGTTAGCAATCTCAAATGGTAATAAAAAAGTATTTAGATCAATTCTTTCAAATGTACAAGTTAGAACATTACGAGTAGAGAACTTACAAGATAGTGTTATTGCAAATGTAATTATCAAAGGTGGAGGCTTCTCGCAAGTTGGTTCTAATCACAATAATAAAATCGATTATTTAGAGGTTGGTTGGTAATATGAAGCGAGTAGAAAGACCTAAAATTGAACAGTTATCAACGGGTGGTCAATTTCATTTAGTTGATATGAAGTTATTCGAGGTAATAGAGGGCAAGAATGAACCGTCCTCTATTCGTTTCGAAGTTCCAGATACAGATATGAATAAGCGTGTGTATCCGTATGTAGAAGATAGGAATCTACTTATCTTTGAGGGCCAATGCTACATTATTCTAGTCAATCATCTAGATGAGCTTGGATTTAAAGATTGTGATGCAATTCAAATCGGCGCTGAACTATCTTTACAAACACAAGAGAAGAAGGTTACCGGTTACTTTTCCATAGAAGAAGGACTTGCCCACACATTTGAGGGAAGTAATTTCAAATATATCAATCGTTGTTCGAAACAAATACAATTACAGTTTGATAACTTCGGTGGCGAAAGTCGTATGAAAATGATTCGAAAGCTACTGGATCGCTTTGATATTGAATGCTTCTTTGACAACATGACTGTTGTTTTCGCTGACCGTATCGGCAAAACAACAGACAAGTTATATAAGTTTGGTTATAACGTAAATGCTATTAAGAAAACAACAGATGACAGTAATTGCTCATTCTCTGTTTTATTACTTGGCCATACGCCATCTAAAGAAGAAGGTGAAGGGCCGCAATTTACGTATTATTATGAATCACCATTGAAGTATAAAATGCCTGAGCTTATCCGTTATCGACAAGCCGACAATATTGAAGATGACAAGATCAAAAATAAAGAAACAGCGTTGGAAAAATGTAAGGTAGCCGTTAATGATATTCCAGTTGTTTCTATCACTGTGGACCATAAAGAAGCCAACTTTGACGATTCGAACGAACCGAAAGTTGGCGACCGCGCAATCCTTCAACATTATAAGTACAATATGGATTTTGATGTACGTGTAGTAAAACGTACTCGTTATCCATACGAAGAAACACCAAATGTTTATGAGTTTAGTAATAAACGAGAAGAACTTGTGGATCGTACAGAAGAGCAAAAGAAATGGACTGCGGATATTCTCTCTGTCGTAAAAGAATTGGATCAAAAGTTATTAGAGCAATCCAATAACTATACAGACCGTATCAATGAAATAACAGATAAAAAAGCAGAAGCAGCCAAGCAAGAAAGTGAAGCAGCGAAGAAGCTTGCTGAATTAGTAAAAGAAAATCAAAAAAACTTTCAAACTACTATTATTGAGAGTAATACGGAACCAACTACTAATCTTGATCCTGGTAAAACGCTGTGGCTGGATACTTCGAAAGGTAAGCCGGGAGTACTGAAAAAGTGGAACGGTAAAACATGGGATGTAATTGTTCCAGATGTTGAAGGTGCAATCAAAGCTTCTGAGGAAAAAACGAACAAGGAAATACAACAGATTATATCTGATATGGAAGGCCTAGCTGATAAAGATTGGTTGAATGAACAACTAAAAGATAAGGCTGACAAAAGTGGTGTTTATACGAAAGAGGAAAGTAACAAAAAGCTTGAAGGTTTCGCAAGTAAACAAATATATGAAACAGATCAGAAGGGTAGCATTAAGAAATTTGAGGATATAGGAACCAAGTTTACACAAACTGATGAAGCTATCAAACAAATGGCCACAAAGCAAAGTGTGACTGATCTTGGTAATAACGTAACTCAAGTTAGTAAAACAGCTAACGAAGCAAAGCAAACGTCTGAAGGTAATACTCGTACTATTTCAGATATAAAAACAACTGTCGATGATCAGAAAAATGTTGTGGGTAACCTATCAAAGAAGACAACTGAAATCGAAGAAAAAGCGGGGCAGATTACTGAAAAGTTAATGAGCGTTGAGCAAAAGTTTGACAATATCAAGGTTGGTGGGCGTAACTTACTATCAGATACAGAAAGTTGGAATACAACTCAAATTGCTTCAAATTCAGCATATGGCATATTTAAGAATAATCTTAATGAACTATTCGGTAAGTTAGTAGGAAAAACAGTTACATTCAGTTTTGATGTAAAGATAGATACAACTGACGGATCAGCTGGGCGAGTTCAGTTATATTGTACAAACGGTAACCCTAAATATATATTTCCCACAAAAATATTTACGGGAATTACTAATACTTTTCAAAGAATAACATATACAACAACGATTAGTGAAAATGCATCTAATACAGGACAAGCACAAATTGAGTTGTGGGGTTGGGATTCCAAAACAACTAAAATCTATTTAAGAAATTTTAAATTAGAAACGGGAAACATTGCTACTGATTGGACACCGGCACCAGAAGAACAAGTGTCTCAAGTTGTATTCGAACAGAAAACAGCTGAATTAACTCGTACAACCGAGTCTATTAAACAGAGTGTAGAAAGTGTTACGAAAACACAGACAACGCAAGGAGAGCAAATCAAGCAAGCCCAAGCTACACTTGTAACGCAAGCAGAAGCGATAAAAGCAAAAGTAACAATCACAGAAGTTGGAAACTATGTAGAAAAATTCGATATACCAAGTCTGAAAAACACTGTCATTAAAAACCGCGAAGAGTATTTAAAGCAACTCGCTGAAAAGGTAGCGACAGCTGATTACAACAAGAAAACAGAGCAAATTGATCGTGAGATTTCCGCTACAAAAGAAGGAATCAGTCTGACCGCTAAAAAGACAGAAGTCTACACACGAGTAGAAGCTGACGGAAGATACGCTAAAGATGCGTATGTGAAAGAAATGGAAGCGCGTATTAGTGTTACTGAAAAGAGTATTCTGAGCACAGTTAAAGTCGGTAATATCATCTCAAGCATTAACCAAACGGCAGAAAAGATTCAAATCGAAGCGAAGCGTATTAATTTAGTTGGTGCTGTTACAGCGGAAAGCATTGCTGGTAAATTACTTGAAGGTATCACTATTAGAGCAATCGATCCGAACAATAGTAATAACTTTACAGAGATGTCGAATGGTAGAATCTTTACACAAGGGTTTCAAACTCCAGCTGAATGGAATCGATGGGCAAAGAGAGTTGTTACGGGTTTAGAAAAGGGACTTTTTTATAGTAAGGGTTATAAAGAAGACGGCTCGTTAGCGAATTCTATAGACATTGCTTCATGGGGATTGAACCTTAATGATGGTAATGATACTGCGCACTATGGAGCACAAGCATTTACTGTGTTGGATAACGGTCAACGAAAATCTGTTACCGCAAAGTCTTATGATTCAACTCTAGGATGGAAACCATCGTTGACCCTTGATAACCCTCAAAATGCAGAATTTGCAAAGATAACGTCAAATGCACTTTATTTTTATAACATGAAAAAAAACTATAAGAATGAATGGATTACTGAGGATATCGGTTCACATATAACGTTATATAAGTCAATGGTTTGTTGTGACGATCATTGGAATGGGTATTTACAAGTGAAATCTAGCGACGGCTCACGTCACAGTGGTGTCGTAGCAACCGAATATAAAACTACTTCCCAACGAAAACTTAAAACGTATATAAAAGATTTACAGTTTGATGCTCTTCAAAGTGTTTTAGATTTAAAAATTAAAGAATACTATTTCAAAAATGATATAGCTAAGCTGTATGAAATGCGGGCAAATAAAGAAGGTGGACAAGCGCCATACACATTAAAAGATATCCCTAAACGATATGGCTTCATGGTTGATGATTGTCCTTTACCATTTACCGATGAGCAACGTAATGGTGCCAATCTATACGGTTCCTTATCAGTTACAATAAGAGGTTTTCAGCAGTATGTACACAAAACAGACGATAGACTAGATAAAATAGAAAAGGTGATTATTGATGAAAATAACAGCAAACACAGAAATGTACGCAAAAGTGGTGGAAGAACAGCTAAACGCAGCCACGCAAGAGAAAAACATTTATCTGGCTCGCGTAATCGAACTAGAAGCACAAAACCAAAAGTTAAGAGAAGAAAACGAGAAGTTGAAACCAAAGTCTGCTAATAAGTAAGGCTTTTTTATTTTGATAATCACTTAAAATAATAAATTACAATATATAGTTAATATGTTATTATTTTAAATGTTATGTCTCGCAAATTATTACATAGGAGGAAAACTATGAAAAAGAAATTTATGTTAGTGCTGCTACTGTTTTCTTTGCTGGTAGGATTAAGTCCTCGTTCAATAACACAGGCACAAACTACTAACACACAAGGTGATCAATTTGAACAAGGAAAATATGATTTACAAGCTGAATTTCCCTTTGGGAGGAATTGGAATAAAAATTCACCTTATGTTGGAACAGATGTTACTAAAGTAAAATGGGAGCATAAAGTTTACTACAGCGAGGGTGCTTTTAATAGGAAGATTCAACCATTTGATCCTCAAGTAGCAATTGGACGGGATGGCACGGTCTATGCATCAAATCAAAATTTCAAGTTATATGCATTTAATAAAGATGGGTCTGTTAAATGGATTAAAGCTGATGTTACAAATACGGGCATTCCACCAGTTATAGCGGAAGATGGAACTATTTATGTTGCTGGAGTTGGCATAACAGCGTTAAATCCAGATGGAACAATTAAATGGCAAGATAAAACTCCTATTGTTCATCAAGCTCTTATTATCGATAATGATGGTACAATTTATGTACGTAATATCATTAAAGGTCGATTAGAAGCTTATAATCCAGATGGATCAATGAAATGGGCTTCAGCTAAATTTCCATATGGTGTAGATAAAGCTGACTATATGGTACTTTCAAAAAATGGGACACTTTATATTTTAGATCGTAACTCTTTGTATGCCTACGATAAAAATGGAAAGCAACTATGGGAGAAAACTGTCGGGGGGGATGTTCACCATCCTCCAGGAACACTTTCTTTGGGTTTAAATGACGAAATACTTATTACTGATGGGAATAATTTATGCGTCTTTGATAAAGACGGAAACTTATTACATACTATCAATACTGGTACGGAAGAATTATCGGCTGAACCTATAATATCTACGATAGATGGAACTATTTATATGGGGGCAGGTCGCTATCTATACGCATATAATCCAGACTATACTTTAAAGTGGAAATACGACGTTCAGGATAGAAAAGCTCAACGTGTAAGACCACAAGTAGTCGATAAAAATGGCGTAATTTATTGTTTTGGTGGGAATTTTGAAATGTTTGTGTTTAACCCAGATGGAACACTTAAGTGGAGTTTTCCTCTTACAGAAGAGTTAAAAACTTTCGGTGGTGGAATCACGATTGATAAAGATGGGACTTTATACACTACATCATCAGGAGTTAGAAGACTTAAAGGTGAGTGGTATCCAGATACATACTATTCTATAATGGCAATTGGTGATGATTATACAGACAACGCATGTACAAAAGAAAGTACA
>NZ_JBALLY010000150.1:0-1557 GCF_036963045.1 Bacillus sp. JJ864
TCATCTTGTCAAACAACAACAAAAAGCCCTGATGCTCTACTTCATCAGGGCTTTTTGTTAGTTATATAAGCCAACTTGCATATTCCTCTTCAAAACACACTCACCTGTCACATAAATTCAGTTCTCATAACAACAATAAAACATCATAAGTAGATCGTTTTGTAATTATATTGATAATAACACTACTAGTTGACTTTCCTTTACGTTAGTTAATATCTACAGTGTTAACCCATACACCACCCGGCAGTGACCAAAGTTTTTATAAAGTTTATGCATAACTTTTACTAGCTGCTCTTTTTAATACAAGCTTATAATCCACTTGTTCAATAAAATGTAATATCCATCTATAAATTATAATGAACTATATGTTAATTTTCTTTATGAACAGCACATCTTATATGCAATATGCACCCTCTAGAACGCTCTAGCTGTATTACAGCTAGAATTGTTCCCTTTTCCTCCCCCAAATACAACCTTTTTTAAATAGCGCTTTTGTTAAAATTTCATGAGCAAATAAGCCTCCAAGTTCTAAGTCCAATTAAGAAAATAACAAACCCAAAAATTAAAACTTTAAATTATAGAAACTATAATTGCTTCGCTAAAACCAAATTCAATCACCTCGCGGCCACCAATTTTAATAATTTTCAAATTGCATAAATCTTAGATTCCCTATATTTACTTATATTTGGACACATTTACCAATATTATTCCCCAAAAATTTATGTTAAATTTATTTAGTCAAGTATGCCATTACTTGACAAATTACCCTAAGAAGTCCTGTATACCCCGGGGCTTCTTTCTTTAGAGTGTTGCTGACATATTCTTCAAAATTATATTAAAGACCTATCTGATCATGAGTACATGCTTACAAATATTTTCAAATCTCAAGTAGTTGAGAAGAATGCGAAAGAAAAAGTAATACAGGATTTTGCATTCGACTTCTGGCAAAACTCAAAATATAACTATCGTGGTGTTGATAAAACAACAAGTGAAGCAACATTAGCAAATGAACGACAAATGGATAAATCATTAATTAAAATGCGTAAATAAAGCCAAAAGCCCTGATCCTCTATTAAATAGAGGATCAGGGCTTTTGATTAGTTATCGAATCCACCTTACGTAAGACTCATCAAAATACATCCAACCTTCAACACCATCTTTGTATACATAAATCTAATCCTCGTATCTGAAATGGACATTCCAAGCTCCAACATACGCTTTCCCTATAACCGGATCACCTTTACCTTTTGATGCTCCTTTGCGAAGGTTAATGTTTGTTCCCGAAATCCAAACAACCCCTTTTATTTTAAGCCTTGCATGCGGTAGGAAAAAACTCTGACCGTTTCTATGCTCGGCCAGATGCTCTCATCCCCCCGAAAATGAAAGAGGCTTTTTATGTCGTTTTTTAACTTATACACATACAGAATCACTTATTACATCACCATAATATTTTTCAATGAGTTTATAATGATGCTCTTCATGTATTACTAAAAGTTGAATACCCTGAATTAAATTAGGATAACTAGCTAGCGGATCAAAAAATATATAATTACAACT